>NZ_JBAXHI010000003.1:0-179880 GCF_037138995.1 Candidatus Chlorohelix sp.
GGCTTCAACAGGCTTAGGCGGCGCGACAGTCTCAACGACAGTGGGCTTGGCTTCAACAGGCTTAGGCGGCGCGACAGTCTCAACGACAGTGGGCTTGGCTTCAGCAGGCTTAGGCGGTGCGACAGTCTCGACGACAGTGGGCTTAGCTTCAACAGGCTTAGGCGGCGCGACAGTCTCTTTTGCTACAATTTTTTGCTCAATATTGGCTGTTTTTGGTTCAGCCGCAAACGGTAAAGGCAGCGCAAATGTGGAAGTTGTTTCCTGACGAGCGGGTGTTTCAACCGCTTTAGCATGTATTTCCTCATCAGACATAGGCACTACCGCTTTAGCTCCTTCAAAAAGGCGAGTTTTGAAGCTATGGTGGTCATATACAACCGGTCCGGCAGCAGGCGCAATCCCTAATTTAGTAGTTTTGAATATAACCTGCCCTTCTTCGTTTTCTTCTCGCAAGAAAACGGCAGCATTAGCAGATAAGGCTTTGTCAATTATTGGGGCTAACGCATCAATGTTGTCAAACCCTTTATATTTTTGTTCGGCAAAGAACTGAGCCAGATTCTCTAGAGACTGGCGAATATTGGCGCGGGCGGACATAGTCACACCTTGCATTCGCATCAGCGCAAAAACTTCCTGAGCAAGGCTCTGTTCTTCGGGAGTACCTGCGAGATCCAATTTGGGCGGCTGATATAGCTGTGCCATTTCTTAAAAACACCTCTCCTTAATCTGCGCTATTTTACGCCAGCGGATTCCTTTAAAAGCTCGATATACCGCCTAGTCAGAGATTTCAAACTTTGTGGTCTGTTAGATTTACGCAACCATTCTACTAGGCGTTCGAGTTGAGCAGCATCAATTTTGTAATTTGTTTCTACTTTTGAAAGATTATTTTGCATTATTTTCTCTTTGGCTTATTTCTTAGAAAGGCACACCAAACCTAATACCCCTCGTTGGGAGTTTATGAGGGTATCATACACCATGTTGCCGTAATATTCAATTCTGGATGTTATTCGTTGAATCCTAGACCTTTTTCGCGCATGCTTATAAAACGCTGATGTCCAATAACAAGATGGTCTAACAATTCTATATCCATTAATTTACCGGCTTTCTGCACGTCTCCTGTAACACGCACATCATCCGCGCTAGGGGTTGGGTCGCCGCTTGGATGGTTATGAGCCAAAATAATCGAGGTAGCGTTTTGCCTTATAGCTTCACGAAAAAGCTCTGCTACTCGCACATTACTGCTCATTAGTGTACCACGATATACCTCGCTTATGCGAATTATCTGGTTCTTGGTGTTCAGTAATACTACTTTCAGCACTTCTTGTTCAAGCTGGTTCATCTCCAACATCAGCATACCAACTACGTCATTAGGGGTACGAACTGTGGAGCGGGTTTCAGGGTTTGCCACCAGCAAGCGTCGCCCCATCTCTAACGCTGCTTTTAATTGGCTGGCTTTAGCTTCACCCAACCCGCGCACTTGGCACAATTCATCAAAGGGGATTCGACTCAAGCCTGTAAGCCCACCATAATCATGCAACAAACGCCGACTTAATTCTAGCACGCTTTCACCGGATACGCCTACTCGAAGCAAGATAGCCAATAATTCGTCATCGGCTAAATTCATTACACCTTTTTGTTGCAATTTCTCACGGGGCGGTAATTGGTCGGGATAATCCCTTTTGAAGCGGTGCTGCGGGGATTTAGGTTCAGGACTTTGTGCGGAGTCAATCATAAATGCCACCTCTTAAAGTACATATCCCTTTTGCTGGTTGGTACAACATTACTTCGATTGGTATAGCTCCAGAATAGCATCGAGAATACTTTGCGGGTCAGGGGGAGAACCTGCCAGATAAGCATCAATTTTCCTGCCTGTCGGTAACTTTAAGTCTGTATCCTTAACCGATTCTGAGGGTTGGATTGGACCTGCAACTCCATAGCATCCGGCAAATGGCGCACCGCTAATGGTATCAGAACCCAATACCACCAATTTTATATCAGGCGAGAGACTTTCCACTAACCGCATCGCGTGTTCAGCTATTTTTACTGTGCCTGTTCCGGTAATAACAATTAGGTCGCACTGTTTGGGGCTGGAAGTTAAATAAATACCGAAATGTCCGGCATTGTAGGGCGGCACAAAAATAGACTCAAACTCCAGCTTTGTGGCGTTGGAACCTCCAATATTAAGCGGGAAAACCGCAACGGATAGCCTGTTTTTTTTCATGCTGCCTTCAACGCGCTTCCCAACCAATCCAACGGTAGCGATGACCAAATACCAAAAAATATCATTACTCCAATCAGCAGCAAGATTATTGCACTTGTACCAATAGGCTCGGCTTTTGTTTTTAATCCGGGTACATCTCGTCCCATAAACTGATTATGGAAGAACCGCAAGTAAGCAAGTAACCACATAGTGATGGCAAGTCCACCGAGTAAAGCCCAGCCGATTCCCTCTTGTGCGGCGCTTTGCAGGATTAGATATTTGCCTGGAAACCCGCTGATTAGGGGTACCCCTGCCAACGCCAGCATCCCGAAGCTCAATCCTACAGTTGCAACCGGCATGCGCCTTCCCAACCCGCTAAGCCCTGTCACCACTCGTTCGTAATTGCAATAGTATATTACTGCTAACGAGGTGAAAATGAGCAATTGCGCTAAAGCAAAATTTGCCGCTTCAAAGACCGCTCCGTGTAATCCGGTAGTGTGGGGCGTTGCCAGTCCAAATAGTAGCAAGCTCAAGTTTCCGCTGCCTGTATAAGCTAGCATTTTACCGAAACTGCTTTGCGCCATCCCAAATAGCCCTGATAAAACTGCTCCTGCCATGCCAAGTGCCATGACCGGCAAAGTTTGGCTAGTATTATTTAGCAAAAGGGTTGGGTTTTGTTGCAAAAAATCTACTAAGAATATAACTGCTGCGCCGTTTATAAGTCCTAGCACCAGCCAACTTGCCAGCGCGGGAGCATCTTCAAGTATCTGTGGTAGCCAAAGGTTAAAGGGGAAAACGCCAAAACGTAAGGCGAAACCTGTAATCGCGAGCGCAACAATTACTTTAATCAGCCCGATTTGCTGTGGGTCTAGGCGTACTCGTTCTAGAAAAACCTGTGCCACAAACAAGAGCAAGCCGAATAGCACCGTGACTATCAGGTAGCGTACTGCGCTTTTAACCACCCGTACAAAGCGTTCTTCGTCTTCTGCGCCTACATCCACAACCGAGATAATGCTAAAAAATTCGGCGGCTACAAAGCAGAGGGTTACTACAAATACGTTATTAATATAAAGCGCAGCATTAATTGTGCCGCAAACGGTGAGTGTTACCGGAGCATAACGTCCACTTTTCAAGTTATCGGTAAAAAATGCTACCACTAAACTGATGCTTGCTAGGATAAAAAGGAATGTTAAAAATAGCTGGGCTAGGGGAGTGAAGAAGAAAGCGGTATCGGCGTTAGTCGGGTTTTCAACCCACACCATTATAATACTTGCCGCCAATCCGACTACCGCTATAGTTACTGCTACTTTATAGCTCCAACGATATTTTGCAGCCGGAAATAATGCTTCTATCAGCACAAGAAACAGCGTAGCTGCAAAAGGTAGTACGATAACCGTAAAAGGCACTTATTTGACCGCCTTTCTACCGGCTGTGAAAGCATCACTCAAGTTCAGAGTTTTAAGCTTATTGTAGAAAAGTATGGCAAGATATGAAATCAGGAGCGCCAGAAAAATGGTGATTGCTGCGCTAAAGCCTAAGACCAACGGATTATCACCGCTACGTAATAGTGAATAGAGTAGGTCTGCACCGTTTAAGGCGGTTAACAAGCCAATACCCAATTTGAGAATGTCGCTGCCCACTACCATAATGGTAACGCCAATCGAGAATGTCCAGTAAAAGGCGAAATCTCCTAGAAAGTTGCCAGAGAAAGGCAACAGCGTTGCAAACGCATAGGTAGCAACTGCTGCAATAATGCTTGTACCTATTGGCAGCATATAATCAATATAGCGGAAACGAGTGAGTTGCTCTTTCTCTTGGCGGCGAAAAAAGCGTCGCAACCCGCCGGTACCTGCTGCTTCTTCTTCAGCTTCTTGTTGTTTCAACCTGCGCCGCTCAAATATAATTGCATAACCGGTTAGAAATATTATAAGCGCGGCAATAACTCCAGACATAGTTTTGAGAAAAACTGCTAGTGGAATTGAGCCGAGCATTACCCGCTGGGCAGTTCCATTCTGGTCGTTAGCTACTACCGCTACCACAAAGTATTGAAAGACCAGCGCGGGGGTTAAAATCAGCCAGTCTTTGTACACTGCCAACGCTACACAGGCTGCTACCAGCAGCCCTATATAGAAACTATAATTATCGGCGGTTAATGTCAGAAAATCCACGAAATCACCTTGTCAGCAGGAAGATAAAAAATATTACTGCCAAAGCCGCCAGCGCCGCGTAAAATTTTTCAGTCATCCATTCCAGCAACCACACAATAAAACCCAAAATTTTAAGACCGATTCCACCGAACCAACCTCCCAAAAAGCCGGTATCGAATATGCGTATTATATAGCGGGCAGTATGCTGGAAAGAGCTAAAATAATCATTAATGCTTAGGCGAAGTGGGATTTCACCACGCGGGGCGGTAGGTTTGATGGCTTCCGTGCCGATTTTGAAAAAGTCGTCATCAAAACCAGCGGGAATACTTTCTTTGTAAATTTTCAGGCTCTTTTTCTTGCTCTCGCGCCTACGTTGCGCTTCTTCTTCTTCCGCTCCAAAAAGCAAGCCACCTTGATAGGCAGGTGAGGCATTTACACTGCCAAACTTGAGGTAAATTCCAAATAATACCAGTGCGCCTATTACTACTACTAGCCCCAACCACCCGGTTGAAATAAAATTAGCGTTTGCTGTGGCTGTTGTTTCTGCGCTCATCTTGGTTGGAAGTTGCTCTACCCAACCAGAAGCTAGAGATGGGGAAAAACCGCTTATTATAGCGCAGAGTCCGAGAACGCCCGCCATTCCCGGTGGTATCCATGCTATGAGATTGCGCCCATCCACCGTCTGTCTTTCTACGGTCAAGAAGGTTATTAGCCCATTTGAAAGCCCAATTGCTAATATCATCAAACCAACCAGCGCAACTACTAAGTAAAAGCCATAGCCTTGTGTTGCTAGATTTTCCAGAGTGGTATAGCGCGAAATATAAGCAGGGGTGAGCGGTAAACCCACCGCCACTGCCATTCCAAGCAAATAAAGTGCTATCAACGCGCCTCGATAATGGGGTGAACGTTCTAACGGTTTGGGAGTTTCTCGTCCTTTCTTCAATAGTGGCGTATTTTCAATTTGAAGCAAATCTCCGCATAAAAACAGGATTGGAACCGATAAGCTAAGGGCGAAAAATTGCCATGCCGCGGCGTTAAACTGTTTTAGACCTAGCGCAATTATTACAAAACCAAACTGAGCGGAAGCGGCATAAGTTGCCTTGCCTATTAGGTCAGCTTCTTTGGCTACCATCCATCCGCAAGCCAATACAGAAATAGCTCCTACGGGTAATAATAACGGTGAGGCTGCTTTAAATAAGTCTAATCTGTCACCGGCAATGCTATTCAACCGTGTTGGTAAATAGAGTGCGACAGGCAATATGCCACCCGCCATTAATAGCGCAAATGCGCCCCCCGGCAAGTTTTTAAGGGAGCCAGACCAAGCATGGAAGGGGAATTGCGCGGTTTTAATCATCGCTCCGACCCATATCAGCACAAAGAAAAGCGTTTCGATGGAGGAAGGCGAGATTGCAGCATATTGGGTTATGCCGCCGTTGCGTGAAACTATCACCAATAAAGGGGCAAGAATGATGAACCCCCCCGCTACACTAACAACATAGGCATAGAAACTGGAACGCGATGCGCTTGCTCCTCGCAAACCGGGACCTGCCAGCAAATAAAGCCATAAACCTAAAGCTTCTATCCAACCGTATAACCAAATGAGGTCAGCCGAATAGAAAGCTGCTAAGGCTGAACCTTCTACCAGAAACAGGAGACCATATAGCCTGCCGCCCGTTATTGCATCGCCTTCTTCGGCAGAAGGTTGCCTTGCTACCAAATAGATGATAACCAAGAAGCTTAATATTGCCAGTGGAAGGGTGAAGAAGTAGGAAAGTGTATCGGCTCGAAAGGCAACTTGTACATTTGCTTCCGGTAAGGGAGACCAACTAAACAAGGTTGCGGAGGTATTGCCGGAAGCGACTCCAAATCCAAGCACTATTTGCCCTGCCAGCGTAACAATGCTAACCAATACCGCGAGAGAGGCAAGCGCGGCTTGTTCTGTTTCAAAAAGCCAGCCGAAGAAGAAAAAAGCAACGCCTACTATGAGCGGCAAAATAATGCTTATAGGTAACAAAATGTCAAAAGGATTCAAGTGTTACCTTTCTCCACATGCCATGCAATAGTCTAGCGATACAAGTAATGCTCCCGCGTCCTCAACGTCCTGTCCGAGCAACGAGAAGGGCAAAGCAGGCAGATTACACATTGTAGGGGGGCGCAACTTTAGCCTTGCTATGCAACCTTTCTCATCCGAAGCAACATAACAAAAAAGCGCCCCTCTCGGTGATTCTACCAGAGAATATACTTCTTTGTCGGGCGGAAAAGCTGAGGGTAGAAGCTGTTCATCTTTCAGCTTGCCTTCAGGCATTTTGAGAAGAGCTTGTCCTGCTAGGTTAAGACTCTCCAGCGCTTCTAACAAGCGTACTACCAACCGCGCATAAAGACTACCACTATTCTGAGTTACTACCCGGAAATCAAGCTCCCCGTAAGCGGCGTAAGGTTCTGAGCGACGGATGTCATCGGGAATATCGCTGGCACGTGCTACAGTTCCCACCAACCCGTATTCGTCAGCGAGTTCCGCCGATATTACCCCGATATGTTCGGTGCGGTGTTCTAGTTGGCGGTTGTCCAGCAATTGGCTAACCGATTCATAAACATTCTTACGCAAACGCTCCACGGCTACCTGAAATTCCATCGGTAAAGCAAGGGTACGCATAATTCCGCCCGGAATACTGAAAGTATCGTGTATTCGGTTGCCAGAAGCCGCCAATAACTGGCGTACCCCTTCGGCTTCTTCCTCAAGACGGCTGGCAATCAGGCGTTTTCCAAGCATTCGGAGGGTGCGTGCAGAGTTGGCAAGATGACTGGCGGCGCGTTCGAGTTCTGCCATTACGGTGCGGATATAATTGGCGCGAAGTGGCGGGTTAAGACCGGAGAGTTTTTCAAGGGCTAATGTTACTGCCAACGTATTGGCATAAGAGCATTTTCCGCAAATTTGAGCAACCACGCCGGGCAATTGATGTGGCAAAAGTTGAGTCAATAAACCCTCAACCCCACGATGGTTAAAGCCAAGCTCAATTTCGACCTTTTCTATTTTAGTTCCGTGTATTTCCAGCTTGTAACAAACAGGTTCATCTAGCGCCGGATGCCACGGACCAATAGGTAACAGGTAGGGCATGGGTTATTCCTCAAGTCGCAATAGTAGCAGCTTGAAATTACCCCGTCAAGTTAATATAAATTCAACTGTATCAATCCTGATACGGGCGTAAATAAAAGGCTCGCCCTCTAAAAAGGCGAGCCTTATTTTGTATCAGCAAAGAAAGGAACCTCGTGATTTTAAAAAGAAAAGGACTTTTAGTTATTTATTACAAAGCCAATTGTATGAAATTTGTATAAACAAGTAAAGGTACATTAGAACCGAATAAGAATGGAATTAATTTAGGCATATTGCACAAAGACTTGACTTATTGCACAAAACCGCTTTATCAGAGATAGCTTTTCGGCTCATTCAAGATTCCTTTGGTAAAGTGATAAAGGTTAAAAAATTAGTTTTGACACTTGCCGATTTTGATATTACACTAAATCTATAGAAACCTAATGTCACTAAAAAAATGATGTGATTGGTCATTGGAAAGGAGCGATTTGAGCTATGAGCCAGCCTCAACAACCCCCTCAACCGCAACAACAACCTTCGGTACCCGGAATGCCCCCGCGTACAGCCCCTGTTCAGCCACCGCCGGGTATGTATCAAGCGAGGCAGCCTCGCAAAATGATAACGAACGAAGCAGAAAAACGAGAGCAAGCCCGTACTCTGATTTATAGCCTTGTTTTTATTGTGGTGGTATTAATAGTTGGTTTTGTTGCCGGTGTAATTGATCAGGCTTTACAATCCGTCCCCTCCGACCCCACCCAAAGTAAGCAGAATTATTTTTTGCTAAATGCAAAAGATATTTTACTGATAATTGCCAGTATGGCTCCTTGGGCAGTTCTATTCTTCCTGATTTGCGTGGCGTGGACTTATATTACTAACCGCTTGTTTACAAAGTGGAATAGCGCGTTGGCAGATGATGAGAATGACGAAGCTTATGGCAAGGGGCTTGTTTACGAGATAGTCCATGATAATAATGCTGCTGCCGCATTAGTGTTAATTATGCCTATGTTAGTAATCGCGGTTGCTCTTATCTTTATTGTGATTCTTATAAAACCGTGACACTTTCAGACAATTTGGCAGATTTGGAGAAGCGGCTTGGGTTGGAATTCAGCAACAAAGCCCTTCTTCAATTAGCTTTAGTGCATCGCTCTTACTTGAATGAGAAGGGTGGTACGCTTGAGTCTAATGAGCGTCTGGAGTTTTTGGGGGACGCAATACTGGGCGCAATAGTTGCCGAGCATCTTTATCTGACTTTCCCGGAACAATCGGAGGGTGGTCTGACAGATTTGCGTAGTGCGTTAGTTCGCCGCGAAACCCTTGCGAAATGGGCTGCCAGTTTTGAAATTGGCGAGTTTTTGTTGCTTGGCAAAGGTGAAGCCAATACGGGGGGGCGTAGCAGACCGGCTATTCTCTCGGCAACCTTTGAAACGATTTTGGGGGCAATGTATCTTGATAAAGGAATTAATTATGTAACAGCTTGGTTGTTGCCGTTGGTAAGCGCAGAATTGCAAGTGATTTTGCAGGAAAACCGTCATCTGAACTATAAAACCCGCTTGCAAGTAGAGATGCAGCGCCTACATCATATTGCCCCGGTTTATGAGTTACTCGAGACCAGTGGACCAGAACATCAACCCAATTTTGTGATTGAAGTAAAGATAGGGGAGCAGGTTTTAGGGCGAGGGAGCGGTACTACCAAGCAACAAGCTCAGCAGGAAGCCGCACGCACCGCCCTTGAGTTTTTGGGGAAAGCCTAGTCCACTGTTCGCAATTCGCGCTTCAGGATTTTCCCTGTGGCGTTCTTGGGTAATTGTTCACGCCGGACTTCAATATAGCGCGGGTACTTATAAGCGGCAATCCGCTCTCTGCAATATTCGCGCAATTCATCTTCTGAAGCTGAAAAATTATCTTTTAGCACCACTACCGCTTTAATTTCTTCCCCATGTACTAAATCCGGGACACCGACAACCGCACATTCCGCAACCGCCGGGTGCGAGTATAGCAATTCCTCGATTTCACGCGGGTACACGTTAAAGCCGCCCCTTATTATCATGTCTTTCACACGGTCAACGATAAAGAAATAGCCATCTTCGTCCACTTTGCCGATGTCTCCGGTGTAGAACCAGCCATTGCCGCGAATACTTTCGGCGGTAGCTTCCGGTTTGCGGTAGTAGCCTTTCATTAAGTTATGCCCACGAATGGCGATTTCGCCGATTTCTCCGGGGAGGAGTTTTTCGCCCTTCTCGTTCATGATTGCCATTTCTACGCCCCAGATTGGAATGCCTACCGACCCGGCTTTAGGCTCTTTGAAGGTTACGTTAAAGGAGGCTACCGGAGAAGTTTCGGATAAGCCATAACCTTCGAGTATATCAAAACCGAACTCTCGTTTCCAGAGGCTCAAGATCTCAACGGGGATTGCCGCGCCACCGCTAGAACACATTGTGAGGCTGGAGAGGTCGTGGTTTTTGCGGTCTGGATGATTGAGCAGGTAGAAATACATTGTAGGAACGCCTGCAAATTTTGTGACGTGGTCGCGCTCGATAATCTCATAGGCTTTCACCGGGTCGAAGCGAGCCATTAAACTCAGTGTGCCTCCTACACTAATTATCGCATTCATCATGCAGGTCTGTCCGAAGGAGTGAAAGAGCGGCAAGGCTGCCAGTCCTATATCTTCATTTGACCATGTGACTCCCAGTTCGCGAGTTATCGAACGCACGTTCATGAAGATATTAAAGTGGGATAATTCAGCGCCTTTTGGTTTGCCAGTAGTACCACTGGTATAGAGAATAACCGCAGTATCATCGGAGTTGGTCTGCACAATATCGAAAGCAGGAGAAGCCCCCGCCATCAGTTCGTTGAAACTATAGATAGCGGTTTCTTCCGGTTTAGCGTTACTGCCCGGCGCGTTGATTACCACCAGTTTATGACAGGTTTCCGCCTGACGGAATCCGGACAAGGCTTCAGCCAAAAAGCTTTCCCACACAAATAGAACTACTGATTCGCTATCTTCAAGGTGATAGGCAACTTCGTTTGTTTTGAATAGAACGTTCAAAGGTACAACTACACCCCCGGCTTTGAGTATTCCGTAGTAGCAGATAAGAAATTGTGGGATGTTGGGCAACATTAACGCCACCTTTTGCCCTTGCTCCAAGCCCATGTCGGTGAGTATATTGGCAATCTTGTTAGAAGCGCCATGCAATTCGGCATAACTCATTTTAAAGGCATCAAACAGGATTGCATTTCGCGTGGCGTTGTTTCGCACGCTCTCAGTTAGCAGCATTGCCATATTGAGACTCATCGTAGTTTACTCCTCTCATTCTCTCAAAATTTTCGTATAATTTTTGAATATAAAAACTTGGTTACTGCTCTATGGAATTTGGTTGGGATATTGTACCTTATTTATGAGGGTTAGCAAATTCTAATACACTGTTGATTTTTTACACAAACTGAAGAAAAGCATGGGAAACCGAACTAAATGAGCAAAGCTATAATTTAGTCGCTGAAGACGCGGGAAACGGGTAGGGTAGTGGGAGTAGTAACGCTGCTTGGCAAAGTTACAATAAAGCTGCTGCCTTTTCCCAATTCGCTTTCGACACTAATAGATCCGAGCATCATCCGTATCAGTTTCAGGCAGATGGTCAAACCCATACCAGCGCCGCCAAAAGTGCGGGTAGTGCTACCGTCCACCTGACGGAAACTCTCAAAGATACTTTCGTAATCTTCGCTTGAAATTCCGATGCCAGTATCGGTGATTTTGATACTATAGCCGGGACCGCCACTCGGCGCAATTGCGGGTGCAACTTCGACTGTGATTCTGCCGTTATGAGTAAATTTAATGGCATTGGCGAGCAGATTAGTCAAAATCTGCACCAATCTTTTCTGGTCATTTTCGACAATTTTGGGGCAATCTTTTTCAACAATGCATTTGAATTCTAGCCCCTTACCCTGTGCTTGCTCATTGAAAGGCTCGCAATTGAAGCGTATTACTTCTTCTAGCCAAAATTGTTCTACCATTAAAGTTTCGCGCCCTGCTTCCAGTTTTGCGAGGTCAAGCATGTCGTTAATCATACTGTGTAAGCGGCGGCTATTACGTACAACTCGTTCGAGCGGGTCATTGAAAGTGCTGGGGACTTCTCCATAGAATTGCGACTGTATCATGTCAATGTAGCCCATGATTGAATTCAGGGGTGTACGCAATTCATGGCTGACGTTTGCCAGTAACTCATTTTTCAAACGGTTGGCTTCTTCGAGGGCTTTATTTGCTCTTGCGAGTTCTTCTTTTTGCTGTTTTATATCTTCAAATCGAATGGCATTTGAAAGGGCAATAGTGATTTGGTCTGCTAACGTTTTCAGCAAGATAACCTCATCATCATCGAAGGCATAAACACGGTCGCTTTGTACTTCCAGAACTCCCAAAATATTGGTGGTTTCTCGTAAAGGAATAACAATTTCGGCGCAGGTATCAGGCGTAAGCTCGGATTCCTTGTAGCGTTCATCTTGGGTAACATCTTGAACTAAAACCAATTCTCCATGCCTATAGGCGTAAGTGATAAGGCAATCTTTGCTCAAGGCTACTTCAAAATCATATTTTATCGGTAAAGGGTTTTCACCTACTCCAACGGTGAAAAACAAGGAATTTTCTTTTACTAAACCGAGGTTCACACTGTAATAACCTAGCTTTTTGCGAACTGTGCCGGTGATATGGGTGCAAATATCAGCCACGTCCAGCATAGAAACTAATTCGCGACCGATTTTATTTAGAGCGGCAAGTTGGTCTGCGCGTCTGAGTTCGCTAAGATAAAGGCGATTTTGTTCAATTGCTAAAGTTAAATGATCGGCGGCGGCTTGGCAAAGTCGTAGATCATGTTCGTCAAGTGGTACTCCGGTTGATTCAACACAAAGAACACCTACAATCTCGTTACCTGTGCGAATAAGCGGCACAACGATTTGATAGTGGTTATCCAACTTTGCATCACGGTTATCCGACTCAGAGGTTGTTTCAGTTAATAGTGTGGCAGTGCCGGATTTAAGCACCTGTCCAAAAACACTGTCAGCAATATTGATTTCAGGCTTTAGATTTTGGTAGCCTTGCTGTGCTGCCAATTGCAGGGTGTTTTGCTCAAGCAAATAGAGGCAAATCATGGAGTAGCCAAATGTGGTGGCTACTGTATCAACTATGTAGTGAAGGGCGTTTTCTGAGTCAAAATTGGAAATCAAGGCACTACGAATTTGATGGAGTAGCTCAAGCTCACGTGCCTGTCTTTGCACCAATTCGCTATTATTTAGGTGAGCAACATCAATAGCCCTAGAAGGGTTACTGTCAGAATTTATTTCAGATTCAACATTTACCTGCAAGTTAGTACCTTCAGGTGTTGGTTCAGAACCGGATTCCAGCATATGAAGCTCATTATCGCTAGAAGCAATATCCGCTATAGTTAAATCCTAATCCACGTTACATGCACTTTGTTATACTAAATCAAGCTCAAACGTATATTACCCTATTAATATATATTAAGTATAACATCAGAACATAACAAAATTGATTACGAAATTTTCAGGATGTTTTTAATATATCCTCGTAAATAGTCATAATTCTATTCAGTAGCATTTCTGCGCTAAATTCTACCAATGCTCTTTCTCTACCTTGCGCCCCTAATCTTTGACGAAGAATCGGATTAGTTAGCAAATAGTTACAAGCTCCTGCCAGTGCGGTTGCATCAGCGGGAGGAACTACTAGCCCGGTAATACCATCCTGATTTACATAACTCGTGCCAGTACCAAGTTCAGCGCTAATTACCGCTTTACCGGATGCCATTGCCTCTACCAGCACCAGCCCAAAAGCTTCGCTTCTTTCAGCAGATGGTAAAACGAAAATATCACATGCATTATAATAAGCGGGTAAATCGGCATCGGATATATCCGGCAGGAATGTAACCCGCGAATCCAACCCTAAATCGCGGCATTGCGTGTGTAACGCATTTTCTACGCCATCTCGCCCAATAATGAGTAGATGCGCTGGAGGAGGCACTTCCAGCATGCTTTGTATCAGGTAATTTAAGCCCTTGTAATAACGCAAACGCCCTACAAACAATATTAATGGGGTATTATAACGCGCTTTTATCTGCGCTACTTGCGCGGGGTCGGAATGATGATAAGGTTCGTTGTAAATTCCCAATGGTATAACCCGGCATTTAGGCTCAAATGGTTTGAGAAATGCTGATGTCTGTATATAGTTCGGACTGGTGGCAATGATTACATCCGCGCTCTTTAATACCCGGCGCATTATTGGGGCGTAAAAGCGCATAATGTTCTTTTGCTTTACCACATCGCTTTGATAGGTGATTACACAGCGGGTTTTGGATTTAAAAATAGAAGCGACAAGCCAACTAACTTCACTTAGCGGGTAGGGCATTTGCAAATGAATTATATCTGGGGGTGAGGAAAGCAAGCGCCGGTACAGGTGTAAGGGATAAAGAGGAGTTAAGGGGGTGGATGCGAAATGCGCCCAACGCCCGATTTTAGTAACTTTAACGCCATTCAGCATTTGCTGTTGGGATTTAAAGCTTGAGTTTGTAACCAGTATTTCAACCTCATGTCCTCTTGCAACTTGCCCTTCTGCCAGCAATCGCACATGGTTTTCGATTCCGCCGATTACAGGGTAGTAATCCTTATAAAGGTGCAGTATCTTCATAATTACTAAAATTACACTTCGTTGTAAATTTTGAGAGTCGCTTCTGCTGCTTTTTTCAAGCTAAATTCGGCAATTCGAGCTAATCCAAGCTCACGCATTTGCAACATTAACACGGTGTCATTTAGCATTAGTTCAATTTTATTTACAATGTCAAGCGGGTTATAAGGGTCAAATAATGGTACATGTTCTCCGGCGGCTTCCGCTAGGCTACCACGATTTGAGCATATTACCGGCAGACCGCAAGCCTGCGCTTCAAGTATCGGTAGCCCGAAACCCTCGTATAAGGAAGGCTGGATATAGAGTGTAGCGCAATTATACAGTGTGACCAATTGTGTGTCAGATATGTTTCCCATAAAAACCACGCGCCCTGTTAGACCTAATTTTCCAACTTTAGCCCTGATTTCGGGCGAATAGCGGGGGTCTTCCCGTCCTGCCAGCACAAGTTGGATTGACGACTCTGGGTGGCGCTGCAAATATAGCGTAAAAGCTTCTAGGAGGCGATTCAGGTTCTTGTGGGGCTTGTTAGTACCGATGAACAGTACATACTGCTCTGGTAACTGCATTTGATGTCTCAGACGTGCTGCTTCGTTTTTATTTAGCGGCTGAAATTTCGGCTCAATACCGGGCGCAATTACTCTGAGTTTTTCAGGGTTAACTTTGTAAAGTCTGGTTATATCCTCGGCGGCTGAGTGCGACAGGGTGATTATTCGTTGCGAACTACGGAAGGCAAGGCGCGTGGTGAGTTCAAAGGCTAGTCGCGCTTTTTTTCCGGGTAACGCTCCCTGCACTATTTTTCCGATTAGGTCATAAGCGGTGAGAATAACCGGGCAAGGCATTAGATAGGGGCGGATATAGTAAGGTGCATGCCAGAGGGTAAAGCGGTGGCGTTTTGCCAGCAGCGGTAACTGCCATTGTTCTGTCGGGGAAAACGGCTTTATCTTTGTAGATATAATCTCGATGTGCTTTCCAGAGGATGCCACTAACTTGGCAAAGTCGTAAGAGGTATTGCTGGCGTTATAAATGAGGCTCAGCTGAAATGAGGGTTCGGTTAGTTCTGTAAATCCTGCTGCAAGGTTATAGACATAGCGACCAATGCCGGGAAAGTGTGATTGGGCATAGCGACAATCAAGCGCTATGTGAATTTGCTTCCTGTCCGGCATTTCGTGGCTTTAGCGCGGAACTATCTGGTGGCGGCGGCAACGGGCTTCGTAGTTTTCGGTTGCTCCTACCAGAATAATCGGGTCATTGTAACTGGCGGGTTGCCCATTGATGAGGCGTTGGGTGCGGCTGGCGGGTGCGCCACATACTAGGCAAATGGCGTGCAACTTATCAACCTGTTCCGCTTCTGCCATGAGGTATGGCATAGGTCCGAATGGTTCACCTCTGAAATCGAGGTCAAGCCCGGCTACTATAACGCGCTTTCCGGCGTTTGCCACTTCGCGGCAAAAGGCTACGAGGTCACTATCGAAGAATTGAGCTTCATCAACGCCGATTACATCTGCTTCAAGATTGAGGAGTTGTCGCATTTGGGCAACATTGCTAACCGGAATGGCATTGAAAAATGACCCAGCATGCGATGCTACTTGTTCTTGAGAGTAACGATTATCCAGCGCTGGTTTGAAGACTTGTACTTGCTGGCGGGCGATGGTGGCACGTTTGATACGGCGAATTAACTCTTCAGTTTTGCCGCTGAACATGCTACCGCAAATAACTTCTATCCACCCGCCACTTTCCTGACGTTGGACATGGAGGCGCTGCAAATTTGGATTATCTCCGTACAATGGCTGCAATCTCCTTGTGTAGTTAAGACAAAAAAAGGGCTGCCGCTTTATATACACGTCAACCCTTCGTTTTCACATGACCCGCTGGGTCAGAGAATGGCTTTATTTCTTCGCCTTGGTATCCTGCCGTTGTTGGCTAAGGCGCTTCATAAAGCGATCAACTTGACCGGCGGTATCAACAATACGTTGCTCACCAGTATAGAACGGATGGCAATGAGCGCAAAGTTCAACTTTCAATATTCCCTGCCGAGTGCTGCGAGTTTGCCACTGAGTGTTACATGTGATACATGTGATGGTGGTTTCCTCATAGCGGGGATGGATGCTCTTTTTCACGTGCTACCCCTTTTCCTATATTGATTATTTACTACTGGGCAGCGACTTCAAGCGGATAAACGCTTACGCGCTTGCGATCCTTGCTGTCCCACTCAAATTTGACTTGCCCTTGCACGGTAGCAAAAATGGTGTGGTCTCGACCAAGTCCAGTATTCAATCCGGCTTTAATACGGGTACCACGTTGGCGAACTATAATGTTGCCACTTAGTACCACTTCGCCATCAAATTTCTTTACGCCCAGATATTTAGGTTTGCTGTCGCGCCCGTTTCTAGAGCTACCTACACCCTTTTTATGAGCCATCTAAAAGATCCTTCCTGTATAACGGCGAGACAATTAATTGCCCGTCACAATTTCTTCTATTTTTAGAGTGGTCAGGGAGGAGCGGAACCCGGTTTTACGGCGATAACGCTTCTTGGATTTATACTTGAAGATGTATAACTTTTCGCCTTTATCATGGCTAACTATAGTAGCACGCACCGCTGCACCTGTAATTACAGGCGTTCCAACGGTTACTCCCCCATCAGCAGAGATAAGTAGAACTTTCTCTAACTGGACTTCCGCGTTTTCATCGCCTAGCAAGCGGTCAACTTGGATAGTTTGACCTGCTTCGACTTTGTACTGTTTGCTTCCCGATTCAACAACCGCGAACACGGCATTTCCTCCTACCGCCACAAAACGCCGATATAGCGCGAGCGGATCGTCTTTTTAGCTTCTTAAAAATGGGGCGAACTTGTTCGTTCCCCTAATTCAGGCAGACAATTTCATCCTAGTTTTTGGCTGCGAGTGAGTATTATAAGCATTTGACCCCTCTCTGTCAAGTCATTTTGATTCTCACATGTCTTTGCACATTCTTCACCCAAAGTATTGTGTTCAAACCTATGGGGCTATTATAATAACACTCGATGATTTGTATAAGTTGCCAAAAAGAAATACCCGAACAATCCCGTTTTTGTAATTTTTGCGGTTTCGATCAAACATCTCTTGTGTCTGAAGTAACGCCGGATGGTCACAAACCCAAGTTGCCTAAATTTAAGGAATTTGATTGGTTAGAACGAGAGGCAGCATTAGACCCTACACTGGATTTTGAAGCACAGCGACAATTTGGCGGCGCTACTGGGGTGGCTTTTACTTGTTTGGGTTATATCGGTATCTTTTTTGTAGGGCTGCTGGGGCTTATTCCGGGAGTACCTATTATGGCAATCGCCGGAATACCTTTTGCATTGTTATTGGGTATCCTGACCTACTTTAATTATGCTCACTTGCAAGAGAAGTGGCGTAAAATCCCCCTTATAAAAAATTTGCCCGGTCTAAACGGGGCAAAATTGTTGCAGTCTTTCCTTGTAACATTCTATCTGGTGATATTATCTCTACTATGTCTTGGCTTGATGGTAGTTACGCAGCGACGCTAGAAGCTCTATCCGATAGTTTCTAGCGCGGCGACCAATTTATCAGGGTAATTGGTGATTATAATATCCACCCCTAGTTTTGCCAGACGTGTCATATCTTCCGGGTCATTAACAGTCCATGTGTTGACCTTTAACCCCAAACTGCGGGCGCGTCCCATATAAGCCTCGTCAATGACCTTATAATGCGGATGTAGCGCGATTGCCCCGGTTATTTCGGCGAGTTGAAAAAAATCAAAAGTAGGCGGATACTCTTCCGCTTTGCTGGTATAGAGCGCACCGAGCGGTATTGTGGGATTATAGGCGTGTAAACGTGCAAGTCTGGTTGGATCAAAGCTACTGACAATAACTCGATTCACCAGATTGTGTTGTACTATCGCATCTGCTACCATTTTCTCAATACCGTTGTCTGCTTCAAAATTGGGCTTGCTCTTAATTTCTATGTTAAGCTCCAATTTTTGCCCGAATTCTTCTAGCAACTCATCTAAAGTAGGGATACGTTCTCCGGCAAATTCTGAGCCGAACCATTCGCCGGCATCGAGTTCTTTCAATTCCGAAAGGGCAAGTTCGGTTGGACGGCGTGCGCCTCCCTTATCGCTGGTTCGCGCAAGTGTATCATCATGCAGAATTATGGGTACGCCCTCTGCGCTCAATTGCACATCGAATTCAACCCATTCCGCGCCCTGTTCAAGCGCCTTGTGAAAGGCAGCAAAGGTGTTTTCTGGGGCATAACCACACGCGCCCCGATGTCCACATACTTTTGATTTAAATAATCCTGTACTCATCTTCATTCTTTCTAAAAATATTTGGAAGAAAAACTCGAATCTGATTATAGCCGAACTATAATTTCGTGAGCAAACTGCGTAAAGGGCTTTACCACACTTGAAATACTAGGCTATAATATGGGGAATTCATTATTTCTTAAGGCAATATAATTAAAAGCGGTGAACTTAGCATGAATGGGTTTGCAGATAGCAAGCCAGGAAATCCGGTTTTATTGGATGGCACTTCCCTGGCAGATAAAATCCGTGAAGAAATGCAGTATGAAGTTCAGGAATTTGAGAGCGAATTCGGGCGGCCTCCCGGATTGGCAATGCTGGTATTGGGCGCAGACCGCCGGGCTATTGAATATGCCGATCGGGCAAAAAATGAGGCTTATAAAATAGGTATGCAGTTTGGCGCATATCTGTGGCCTTCCGATACAGGTGATCGCGAATTGCAGTTCCTGATTCGAGAATTAAATAGCCATATCCAGTATGATGGAATCTCAGTTCAATCTCCACTTCCTCCCCATCTAAACTTTGAAGAGATGGTGGTTATGATTGACCCGGCTAAGGATGTGGAAGGGCAGCATCCTCTTAACGTGGGTAGGTTATTCTCGAATTTAGATGCGATGGTCCCGCCTCCTGCCGCAGGAGGTTTGGAGTTGTTGCTGCGCTATAATGTGCCACTGACCGGAAAGCATGCGGTTGTGGTAGGTAGAAGTCGCATAATCGGTAAGCCAATTGCAGATTTGCTGACGCTGGCAGATGCTACCGTGACAGTTTGCCATAGCCAAACTCAAGATTTAAAGCATTATCTTCAGGATGCTGATATCGTAATCGCCTGTGCAGGTGTACCCGGTTTGATTCAGGGTGATATGCTTAAACCCGGCGCGGCAGTGCTGGATTTTGGCTTGAATCAAGATGATGAAAATAGGATGGTAGGTGATGTGGATTGGGTCACCGCCTATCCACTCGTACGCGCAATTTCACCTACACCCGGCGGTACAGACCCAATGACAATTATGGCGCTTCTTGCCAATACTATAAAAGCGGCGCGTCGCTTGAATCTTAATTAAAGCTTTAGATTCTGATTTTTCTCCCTCGACATTCTTTCTAACTCCGCTTTATAATCCAACATTTTCTGGAGTAGTAGCGGGTCACTGGTAGCTAGTATTTGCACCGCCAGTAGCCCTGCGTTTTTTCCTGCGCCGATTGCGACGGTTGCCACAGGAACACCGGGAGGCATCTGTACTATGGATAGCAGCGAATCGAAGCCTCGTAATGTCTCGCTGAGAACCGGAACACCGATAACCGGTACAGGCGTATGCGCCGCTACCATGCCCGGTAAATGGGCTGCGCCACCTGCACCAGCAATAATTACTTTAATGCCACGCTGGTGGGCGGTCAGGGCATATTCTGCCATATCTAGCGGGGTGCGGTGCGCCGATACCACCCGAATTTCATATGCTACCCCGAATTGGGCGCAAATTTCGGCGGCGGGTTTAAGGGTAGGTAAATCGCTATCGCTGCCCATTATTATTCCAACGAGAGTCTTAGAGTCCATAAAAATATCCTTAATATGCTGATTATAAATCTGTTATTGAGTTAGCTTATTCTACCAACGTTGGTAGCAAAGGTAAAATATGCGGGACGTAGAGAAAATGAAACAAAAAAGGAGCGTACCAAGTACGCCCCCTTATTTTTTGCCCTAGATAAAAAATCCTAGTTCAAATTAATCTGTGGGACTGAACCGCCTACCGAAAGATTAAATTTTTTCTTATCGGTCACGATTGAAGCCATTTGGCGGTCTTTTTCTTCAACTTCGTCCCAATGACCACGCAGTTTCTGCCCGAACTCTTCGAGGTGCTTGTTGGCGAAGCGGAAGAAGTTGAACTGGGGCAGGTGAGCAAGCCGCTTGTCAATGTAATCAGGTCCATAGACTTTCTCATGGATGTGGAGGAAGCCCTGTTTCAAATCATCGTTGGACATGCCCTTCATGTTAATAACCAGATTATGCGCATCATAACGCGCCCAATTCCGGTTAAAGATACGCCCCTGACTGTTCAGGTGATTGTAGAAACTGGTGCCGGGATAGGGCGTTAGAATAAAGAATACCGGCATCTCGATATGGTTTTCGATAATGAAGTCGGCGGTTTTGTCGAAGCCGTCCGGTTTATCATGGTCAAACCCGAACATGAAATAGCCCTGAATCCCGATATTGTGATCGTGAATCATTTGGATAGTTTCGGCGAATTGGTCAACTTGGTTAATTTTCTTGTTAACTTCAAGTAGGCTCTCTTGGTTGATGCTTTCAAGACCAATACCGAATAACTGGCAGCCACTTTCTTTAGCCAATGATAGAAATTCAGGGTCACGCAATGAAACTATCGAAGCCTGTGCGCTCCACTCAACATCTAGTTTGGTAAGAGCTTCTAGCATTTCACGGGTATGTTTACGTTTGGGCCAAATATTATCGTCCACAAAGGAGATGTGCAACTTGCGTTTGGGTGCGCCGGGCATATCTGGGACTTCGTTGAACCACATCTCTTTGAACATGGAGATTTCTTCTAGCAGTTGGCTTACCGAGCGTTCACGATAACTCTTGCCGTACAGGTCAGGTACGCTGCAATAGCTACAGGTATGAGGGCAACCGCGGGATGATTCGATTTGAATCATGGCGGAGTAGTTCTTGCCTTTTACTAAATCGTAACGAGGTATAGGGTGATTACCCAGAGCCGGTAAGCCATCCGATTTGTAATAGCGTTTTAGTTGTCCGGCTTCAAAATCTTTGATAACTTCTGCCCAAACCGGTTCAGCCTCACCTATTACAATTGCATCGGCTTTCATTGAGGCTTCGCTTGGCAATACCGAAACGTGGGGACCACCCATCACCACTTTTACACCGCGTTTGCGATATTCCGCCGCAATCTGATAAGCGCGAGGGGCTAACAAAGTGCGAACCGCGATACCAACTAAATCTACTTGTTCATCGAAATCGATTTTTTCCCCAATACGCTCATCAATTATTTTTATATCCCAATTATCGGGAGTTAAAGCAGCTAATAATGTTAAGCTTACCGGATAGGTTGTAAGGTTGCGAGGCTGTAACTGCCACACCAGCGACTCGGATTCAGGCCATATAAGATTTAGCCGCATATCGATTTCCTCTCCCGGCGGGAAGCCCGCCCCCTGATGCTAACTTTTAAATTACTATTTATTTCCCATCAGGTATAATCAAGAATTATTGTCAGGCAGCTCTACAATCCGATAAATCGCTGTAATCGAAATGTGCATAGGAAAACAGAGTTAACGGATTTATGCCTGATAGCGTTAATTCAAATTATTGCGGAAAGGGGGGAAATAGCAGTAGTTTCAACTACAGAATACGACTTAAGAATACTTCTATCTCGTTTAGTTCTTCGAGACTTATCTGGTGGTAGCCGGGAAACTCGAAATAGGTCACCGGTACTCCGGCATGCTTCAAGGTAGCTTCGCTGGCACGCCCGGCTTGCACCGGTATTACCTGATCATAAGTGCCATGCGCTATCAGAATCGGCATTTCCGATTGTGCCACTTCTGCGATTACCTTTTCTAGTTCCGGCAAGCTTTGAGGGTCATCCGCCGGAAGAAGGCTACTAAGCGCAATTAGTCCGGCTAAACGCTCATTGTTGTGCCGGTAGCGCAAACCACCTTCAAAGGTGAGCATGCCACCTTGCGAAAAGCCGCCAAGCACAACTTTGGAAGCAGGCAAATTGTAACGCTCTAGCAATTCGTTCAGCAGGTTATTGAGCAAAGGTCGCGCTTTTGAGGCACGTTTGGCAAAATCGCGGAAGTTTAAATCAAGGTCGAACCAGCCAAAAAGCGCGCCGGGAACCGGAACCGTTCCAGTTGGAAATACAAAGCGATAGCGTTCTTCCTGACCGATTACTTCACCGATGTCGAGGTAACTTTCACCCCAATCTCCCCAACCGTGTAGAATTACCACTAGAGGGTAATCACCGGGTTTAGAAGGCTCTAGAGCCACGCATTTTAGACCAGCCGCATCAAACCTGACAGTTTTCATTAGCTCCTCAGTATCAATTTTCGTATCCGGCTAAAACTCAAAATTTGGCGGTAGATTAGCATTCCCAGAATAATGAGAATGCCGCCCAGAAGTTGCCAAATCACTATCTGTTCACTTAACACCAGCGCTGCCGCCATTACGCCCAGAAATGGTTGCAGGTAGGAATAAAAGGCGGTACGTGGACCACCCAGACGCTTCACTCCAAAATACCATAAAATATTGGTTAGAACTACTGCCCCTAGCGTAGAGTATATCAATTCCACCCAAGTAATTGCGGGGAGATTAGTTATTGCTTCTATACTAATCTGAGGTAAGCCAAATGGCAAGAGCATAACCAAACCTATAAGCGTTATGTATGCGCTCAGTTTGGTAATAGAATAGTGCCGCATTAGAGGGCGCAAAATGACCGTATAAGCTGCCCAAGAGAAAGCAGTAAGAATAGCTAAGAAATCTCCAAACCACCCCCCAGAAAGATGCGCGCCGGGCGCTGTCAGCACAATCAGCACTACCCCCGCTAATGAAATCGGCAAACTTTTCCAGTAACTAGCGGTAGTTTTTTCCTGACGAGCTATCCAAGCAACCAATACTGCAAAGGTAGGAGTAGTAGCCATCAATAACGAAACTTCCGAGGCGCTGGTATTGGATAAAGCATATACGAAAACCACTTGGTTTAGCGTGATACCACAAAGCGCACAGAGAAACATCAGAGGGAGATGCTTGAGTTGAATTTGTAATGAACGTTCTCTATACCAGAGCATGCCAAACAATATAAGCCCGGCGACTCCAAAGCGGAGGATTGAGACTGCCAATGGATTTAAATATTGCAGAATTGACTTTATTAGCGGTACATTTAAAGCCCAAATACTGACACAGATGAGTAATAAAAAATCTGCGAAAGTGAAGCCTTGCACTGATGTTTGTGAGATGCCAAGTTTTTTTGCTGAGACATCGGTAGTTGAGGCAGAAGTAGCCAAAGAAAATAGCCTTCCTGTGAAATAAAGTTGTTCTTAAATAGTACCTTGCTTGCTAATAGATATTTTTGAGGCTAAATTTCCAATTCAAAACTACCAATTTTAAGTGAAAATGAGCTTACTGAGAAATTGCTAACAATCAAGGTAATAGTGTATTATAGTAAAGGTTAAACGATATTTGTTAAATATTAGCATGGTTAGATTTGGATTCGTCTAGGCTACATGGCTGATTTTTAGGGTATTGTGATAGGCTTCTGGCAGGGTTTGAGGTGTAGTAAATGCTACAGACTAGCCATACCCTGCGTGTTACGATTAATTCAACCTAAAGACCAACCATAGGTGGTAGGTCTATATGCGCCACCTTCTTACCAAATACAAAGCATTTTAGCAGTATGTAGGTAGGCTGGCATTTCTGTTGTTGCTCACTCAATTTAGCTTTTAGGAAGAGATATAAACAGATGCGGATTATCATCTTTACTGGCAAGGGCGGAGTAGGCAAAACTAGCGTAGCAGCTTCTACTGCTGTCAAGGCAGCTTCACAAGGTTATAAGACTCTTGTGATGAGTACAGACCCTGCTCATAGTCTTGCGGATAGCTTTGACATTGACGAATTTCTTGGACCTGAACCGCGAGAAATTGCACCCAATCTATTTGGACTTGAAGTAGATATTTATGACGACCTGCGGGATAACTGGGAAGTAGTTCGCCAGCACTTTGCCACTTTGATGAGTTCTCAGGGCGTTAGCGGGTTGCTTGCGGATGAAATTGCTATTTTACCGGGTATGGATGAATTATTCAGCCTCGTCCGGATTAAAAAATATTTTAAGAGTCGTGAATACGATGTGTTGGTAGTGGACTGTGCTCCCACCGGTGAAACACTGCGTATGCTCAGTTTGCCTGAGACCTTGAAATGGGCTATTAAAGCACTGAGAAATACCGAGAAGTACCTTGTAAAACCGGTGCTGCGCCCTCTCTCAAAGGTTTCGCCTCTTAGCAAAGTGGTTGCGCCGGAAGAAGTATTTACAACCATTGATAACATGTTCTCAGAACTGGAAGGGTTAACCGGAATTCTATCCGATACCAAAGTAACCAGCGTTCGTTTGGTGATGAACCCTGAAAAAATGGTAATTAAAGAATCACAACGTGCTTTAACCTACTTGGGCATGTATGGTTTGATGGTTGACAATGTGATTGTAAACCGTATTTTGCCGGCTGACAAAGACAGCGGTTACATGAATCGTTGGAAGACTATTCAGCAGAAGCATCTTGTGGAAATTCATGACAGCTTCGTACCGCTACCGATTCGGCATGTACCGATGTATCAGCAGGAAGTGGTAGGTCTTGAGTTCCTGACCCAGATGGGGAACGACATCTACGGTAATGAAGATGCTACTAGCTTTATGTACACCGAACGCCCTTACGAGATTTACAAGAAGGGTGCTGGTTACGAGTTAAAGATGTATTTGCCCTTTGCTAACGAAGAAGCACTGGATTTGTGGCATAAAGGCGATGAGCTTATCGTGCAATTAGGTAATCAACGCCGTATCGCGACTTTGCCGGTAGCAGTAGCCGGGATGGAAGCTGGGGCGGCTGAGTTTGAAGGGCAATACCTGATTGTATCCTTTACTCCTGCTACTAACCTGAGCAAAGCAGAGCCAGCTACTTCGGGTGTATAAGTAACAGGGAATTATTTG
Source organism: Candidatus Chlorohelix sp. (assembly GCF_037138995.1). Lineage (NCBI taxonomy): Bacteria > Bacillati > Chloroflexota > Chloroflexia > Candidatus Chloroheliales > Candidatus Chloroheliaceae > Candidatus Chlorohelix > Candidatus Chlorohelix sp. The sequence continues at coordinate 25,128 of NZ_JBAXHI010000003.1, forward strand.
AACAAATCCGCCGCAAGGCACTTTTATATAGCTACACGTACACGGCTTGATAATTCTTAGGCAGGTAAAGTGGCTAGAAGTAGTCTCTAGCTTGTCTAACCCGTAACAATCTCACTTTTGAAGGGAGGTGAATTTGGATGGCAGGTATGGTTGCAAGAGTTGCGTCTGACGCAGCTGAGTTCTTCGAGGTTCAGACCGATGGTTGGTGGATGTGGGTCTCGGGTGTGCTGCGCACTACCGGAGATGCAATAGAACGCATCTGCTCTAACACTTGGGGTGTATCCAGCGGCGGTCGGGTTCCCCAGGTTGAAAGAACTGTTGTTGCTTCCCCTGGTCGTTTCCGGGAGAAACAAATCGAGTCGCGCTTTACCAAGCTCGGCTAGAACGATGACGAGTAACGAGATAAACATGAGAAGTCAGGGTTGTTTAGCCAAAAGCCAGACGATTCTTACCTAAAATGCTCGTTACTCGTTATTTGTCTTTTACTTACTAGAATCCTCACTTCTCACTAACTGTAGTTCTGCCTTGCTTACGGCAGTTGAAAAGGATAAGTCCGATGAGTAATGATTTGCTTCCCCGGTCGATTTCGGGCGATATTCTGGTAGGCACAAATAGTAAATGGCACCATATCCAACAAGCATACCAACTGGGCATTATTGACCCCGATGATATTGTGCTAGGCTTTTTCGATGGCGTAGTTTTCGATGAAGCTGGCAAACGTGTAGGTGGGTTGGCGCTTAGCGATTTTATGCTAATAACCAATACGCGCGTTACCCTTTGGATGCGCGATCAGATAAAAGATTATGTTGACCATTTTCCCCTTTCACATGTATTTGTAGCTGAAAAATCTCAAAAAGACTTGCTACATGGGACTTTACGTCTTACTCTTTTGTTACCAGATGTTGATTTAATTAATAAGACAAAAGAACCTTCCAAAGTAATTTTATCCTTTGATTTTATTCCCCTTCCCGATTTGTCGCTTATTGCTGATATGCTGGATGTACTCGGTAGCGCGATGCGTGATATGGTCGAGGGTGGTGCCGGTCTAACTGATCGTGTTCAGGCTATTCTTATTTTGTTCCAGAAGGTTTTTGTTAGTAAATTCCAGCAACTGGATTCTGCTCAAAACGCTGGTTTAAGAACTACAAACGGTTTTGCAAATACTTCTGCAAGCAATACAACCCAATTTGGCAATTTTGCGGCGGATGGCGCAACGGGCGATGGGTTCAATGCTGGTATGACTCCATTACGACGGTTGGATGGCTTTGATGCGCCTGACAGCCAAATGGGTAATCAACCCCCTGCGCCTCCTAAATCAACAAATGGTTACGGATATAGTAATCCAAATGAAGCGCGGCTTTTCCAAACTGGTGAAACACCAGCATATTCCCCTTACAACCAAGAATCTCCCTATGCAAAAAATCCCAATCCTCCTAATGAAATGAACTGGGCAAATGGGCAACAGTCTGCATCGCCTCGTTTTGGTGGGGGTGGTCGCCAGCGTCGCGGCGCTGGGGATGCCGGGCAGGGCGATTACCAATCTCAAACTCCACAAGGTGACATACCACCGGAGAGTATTTATATGATGGGTAGGGTAGCGCGAACTGCTTGGGATGGTTTAAGCAAAATGCGACAAGAAGCTGAATCAAGGGCGGCGCCTGCTCTTCAATCATTGCGTAACAGCGGGTTTAATCTCAAGGAGATGACCGAGTTTCTGACTGCTGCTAACGGTTTGATGGAAACGGTTAGCAAAAACCCGGCAGCGCGTGAATTAGCCATGGCTTTTATAAATAAATCTACAGGTGGGTTGCAATTCGGGAATAGCAACAAAAGTAGTGAAGAACAACGCACATCAAAAAATGAAAATGACGATGCCAATAAAGCGCCCTCATTACGGTCAGTTCCTGTAGCAGGAAAAGCATTGAAGGTGGAGCGGCGAACATCCGGTAAACCTTCCAACATTACATCAGTACACTTGTCAGATAAGGAATTAAAGCCTATTTCTGTTGAGACCCCGGAAACTTCTACTTCTGAAATAGCGAACTTATCTGTAGAGCAATTGCCCGATTCCGTTAAAGTCAGCGCAAATGCTACCGATGAGTCAAATCCTGAAACCAAGAAAGTTAAAAGACTTCCAATACGAAGGAAGGGCATTTCAACTGCTGAAGATTTTATGCCGGAAACTAACGCAGAGTGCAACACTTCAGTAGGGGTGAAGACAGATTTGTCTATTTTTATGACAAATAATACTCAATATGATAAGCAGGAAAACCAGACCACTCTTGCAGTATCCGATGGTCCGGCTCTTAATTGATTTAATCTTCAAGGAGAGTTCCATATGACGCAGGATGTAAAAAATCTGGGCGATGCCGGGTTGCAGGGTATTCAACTACCCGCCAGTATTTATGTAGGAAAAAATGTAGTTCGAAGGCATGTGCTGGAGTTTTACAAACTTGCGGCAACCCATAAACTTCTCACACAAGATGCTCAAGTTCTGGCAGTATTTGACTGTGTGGTACTGGAACAGCATGGTGGTCGTCTTGGTTCTTTTACCTTGCATGATTACGCGGTACTTACCACAACTAACCTCATTACATGGGGCAGGGGTCAGAACCGAGATTTAGTTGATACGTTTGAGTGGTCAGAGGTAGTTCTTGAAAAATTCGGGAGACGCAGCCCTATTGAGGGGATGATTAAAGTTTCAAATCAAACTCGTTCGGCAGTTTCAAAACGAAGGATAGCAATTCGCACCAAAAACGAGAACGCTAACGAACCTGTTGCTCAGGCTGAGGAAAATGGCAAACAAAACGGAATAGCCCTTTACTTGGACTTAATGCCGTTTGAGGATGTAAGAACCTGTGCCAACATGATTTATTTCCTGAACAATAAAGGTGGTGAAACACCGGGTATTGATGCCTTTAATGCAAAATTCAAGGTGGAATTGGCAGAATCTACCGAGCGTTTGACTACTATTGCCAATGCAATGAAGTCATTTTATGTCCAACAAGCTAACGGCGTTTGGATTGAAAAAGGTTACACCGAAGAAGCGGAAATGCTCGAAAAAGTATCCGCAAGAGCTGGACGTAAGGAAGAGTCTAACAAAAATAAGGATTCCAAATTACGAAGAGGCTATACTTCTCCTTATAAACTGGGGAAAGGTAGCGTTGCTGCACAAGCACCTAAGCCGGTATCTACTCCAAAGGTGGCAGCTTCACCCAAAACTACAACGGGTAGTAAATCTACCAGTAGTGCAGATGAGAGTTGGTTTTATTCAGATTTCAGCAAGCTTGATAGAACAGAGAATAAAAAACCTGTAGCCCAAGCTAAAAACACTAAAGCACCTGCCCCAAAACCCGCCCCAACCCCAAGGGCTGCTGCTCCGGTTCGCTCTCCTAAGCCAGTTGTGAAGCCAACTCCTGCGCCTAAAGTTGCTAAGGCAATTGAAGAAAAATCTGCATCTTCAGAGAATGAAAGAACTGTTGCAATACCGTTTGGAGCATCACTGGGTGCGCTTAACCTTTTCACATGCAGCCGAATCCTTCGAGGTCTATGGCTTGACCCACGTACTTTAGGGTTACGCATCTCCAGCATTAGCAATAATTCTGCCTTGCTTATGGATTTATTTGGTACTGTTGCCACCGATGCGGAGGCTCGTCAAAAAGCAATTAATCGTCTGCGTGTTAATATTGATAATGGACCAATCGCAAAGAATGCAATCTTGCATTATACGATTTATCCATTCTTGAAGCCGGTGTTGGACGCGGTTGCTTCTCCGGAAATAGATCGGGTTATTCATAAGATTAAGGTGCGGGCTACTGAAAAAGTTGTTGCCCCTGAGACTTCGGTTAAAAAGCCTGTAGAAAGCAAGCCGATTGTAACAACTGCCAAAGCTCCGGTAGAGCCACCGAAGCCAGCGGCACCTGCTCCTACAGTGGAAGCACCAAAACCAGCGGCACCCGCTCCTACAGTGGCTGTATCAAAGCCAGTGGAAGCACCAAAACCAGCGGCACCCGCTCCTACAGTGGCTGTATCAAAGCCAGTGGAAGCACCAAAACCAGCGGCACCTGCTCCGGTGGTAGCTGCATCAAAACCAGTAGAAGCTCCGAAGCCAGCGGCACCTGCTCCGGTGGTAGAAGCGGCAAAAAAAGCAATGGAAACTAAATCGCCTGAAGCGGTTGCTAAACCGACAGAAAAGCCTAAAGTTGAGGATAAGTTGCCAGTACAGCAGCCTCCAAAGCCAATTGCTGCTACCCCTATTGAAGGGACAGACGCAACCACAAAAATAAATATTTCCGCCCCTAAAGTAACTGACCCAACTGCTTCGCTTGGTAAAGAAGACGAGAAGCCGCCTGAACCAAGTAAGTTGGATAAAATATAGTTCCTCTGCCCTTTCCTGAAATTGAATAGGAAGGGGCTTTTTTTATCCTTGATTCCAAAATCTAGCTGAAATCAATACAAATAAATACCATGCCTTTTATACCCCTGTTTCTTGTTTGGGGTATAATAATATCCCGGATTAGTAACGTACATGATTTAGGAGTATTTAGTAAAACTCTGTGAAAGAAAAACGTGCCAGAAGTACCCGATTCACTTTAAGCGGAGTTGCTTTGTTGATGTTTCTCAATCTTTTGCTGATAGCTTGCGGACTTGATTCCAACACTTCAGCTACTCCGGTAAATATTCCTACCCCACTTCCCGGTTTCAAGGGAAATATTCAAATCGGCGCTATGTTCGACCTGACAACCGCTCCTATATATGAAGCGCGAGAATATGCGGCAGGGGTGATAGGTTACATCACTTATCTAAATTCTACAGGTGGGGCAGGAGGTTATTGGATAGATATGCGAGTGGTAGATTATGCTGGGAAAGCTCCTGTAGCGATTGAGCAATATCAGAAATTGGTAAATGAAGGAGTGTTAGCATTTATCAGTTGGAATCACTCCGATACACTGGCTCTTAGTTCTCAAATTAACGATGGCAAAACCCCTCTTTTTTCTGCCAGTTACCGCGATGAACTGACACGCGATACCAAGAAAAGCCCTTATAACTTCATGATTACCCCAAGCTATTCTGACCAAATGCAAATGACAGTGGAATTTACCCGTATTTATCACCCTGAATCCATCCGCAGATTGGGGATTGCTAATTTGCTGGTAGATAATGAATTTGGTCGGTATCCCCTTCAGGCTGGTAGGAATTATGCTGCCGCTAACAACATCTTCTGGTATCATGAGGGTCTCTTGAATCCTGTAATTGACCTACGCAATATAGATTATGAGGTGACTCGGCTGAAGTCGGCTAAACCTGACTGGACGATAATCCAAGCCGAAGTGCCATTGGCAGCAACAGCTATATCGGCTATACGAAGAGTAGGAGTGGTCGGTAAGTTTATCGGCATGCCTACCGCAGGGGGACCGGATTTTCTAGCTGCTATTAGTAGTAATGCTGCTGAGAATTATTATGTGGGCGTAACTTTACCCTACCCAACCGATGAATCTAACGGTATGACTGTGCTAAAGAAGTGGTGGCGTGAACACCAAACTAATGTTAGCAATTCGCGTTTGCCGGAATATACTCCTTCCACCCAACCGGATATGCGCTATATTCAGGGTTGGGCTACCGCAATGGTATTGCTGGAAGGTACGCGCCGTGCGTTAGTAGCTAATCCTGCCAAAGGACAGGGAATAAATGGAGACGATATTAAGGCAGGGCTTGAAACCTTGAACAATTATGATGCGGAGCAATTGCTTCCACCTTTGACCTTTACTGCTGGGAACCATAAAGGCTCTCAAATGCGCTTTTATAAAGTTGAAGGCGGTAAATGGCGTGTTGTCGAAAGGAACATTTCTTTGGCTGAAATGGCGAAACGGGGTTACGCTATTACGCCTACACCTGTTCCTGTTACACTCACTCCGCGACCTCGCTGATTAATATAAATTCAGTTTTAGGAGATAATAATATTTATGTTAAAAGCTCTGGCTAACTCTTTCAATCTTTATAATTCTTATTCACAAACAAAAGAACCATTTAGTTCGGTAGAACCCGGTTCTAATTTGGCGAGGATTTATGTATGCGGTGTTACGCCCTATGATACCAGCCATATAGGGCATGCGCTTACCGCTTTGACCTTCGATATACTCCATCGCTATCTTGAATTTTTGGGTTATCAAGTTAAGCACGTGCAGAACTTGACGGATATTGATGACGATATAATCAAACGGGCAAATCGCGATGGGGTTAATTGGAAAGACCTTGCCAGCCAATGGGATGAGATTTACCGCAATAGCCTTGCCGCTATTAATTGCCTGCCTTTTGACAAGTATGTACCTGCTACCACCAAAATCCCTGAAATTATCGAAATAGTAAAGGGCTTGGTTGTACGCGGGGTGGCTTATCAAGCTAAGGATGGAAACCTATATTTTCGGGCTGCTTCTTTCAAAGATTATGGAGCATTAAGCCATTTGAATCCGGAAGAACTGTTAGATAAAGCTCGCGCTGCTGCTGCTGATAGCCTTGTAGATTCCCCTGAAAATGCTGCTAAAGAAAGTGTGATGGATTTTGTGCTATGGCAAGCGGCACGTCCGGGCGAACCTAGCTGGGATTCTCCATGGGGAGAGGGTCGTCCCGGTTGGCATATTGAGTGTAGCGCGATTGGATTTGACCAATTCGGGGCGCAGTTTGAAATTCATGGTGGCGGCGCCGACTTATTATTTCCGCATCATAGTTCTGAAATAGCGCAGAGTGAGAGTTACACTGGACAGCATCCCTTTGTCAAATATTGGGTACATATTGGGATGGTACATCTCGGTGGCGATAAGATGAGCAAATCGTTGGGAAATCTGGTGCTAGTTCGTGACGTGCTAAAAAATTACCGTCCTGATGCGCTCCGCTTATATCTATTGAGTATCCATTATCGCGAGCCATTGCATTACGAAGAAAATGGCGTAGTAATTGCGGAAGGTTGGTTGGCTCAGTTAGAAAAGGCTCTGGTAGTGCAAAATGAAACCATTACTGAGCAGTTAGACCCTTCAGCATGGCAACAGCGTTTTTTTGAGGCAATGAATGATGACCTTCATACACCGTTAGCGGTTGCGACAATACTCGACCTTGCCCAAACTATTCTGGTGAGTGCGAATACAGTTGGTTTAGCTAAGGCGCATGTCGCGCTCAAAGAAATGCTTTCAATCTTAGGGTTATTTCTGGCAGAGGCATAAAAAGAGCGAAAATTGCCAACCTTTTATTAGAATTATTTACGAACTGAGGCTGTACTCTTTGAAGGTTTGCCTGATATTTCACATATTACCCTTGACACGTAATAGTTCGTTAGAGTAGTATGTTAAACACACAAAGCTGTGTGTTTTGTAACAAATATACCCGTGAAAACCCCCTAAAATTAAAACCCGCGCCTTAAAAGCACGGGAGAGAAAGCGATAGAGTGATGCTTGAAGGGTATGTACCCATACTAATTCTGTTAATTTTTGCTGTGTTAGCTTCTTTTCTATTCACTGGAATAGCATTGCTGCAAAACTCAAAAAATCCTAGTGAAGCCAAAACCTCGACTTATGAGGGAGGTGTGCCGCTGCTACAGCAAGTGCCGAATCGTTTCCCCGTTAAATTTCTGGAAGTGGCGATGCTATTCCTTATTTTTGACATTGAAACGGTGGCTTTCTTTCCGTGGGCGGTACTGCTAAACCAACTTAAGGTATTTGGTTTGGTTGAGATGGGCTTATTTTTACTGGTATTAGGCGTAGGTTATATCTATTTGCTCAAAAAGGGTGCGTTCAAATGGGATTAAAAAATGGGTAATGAGCTTTATCGTATTGAAGATTTTTTCACTATAAATGCAACTCGTCCCGGTGATGCTCAATCAATTATGAGCGCGTCTCCGGTAGGAGGTGTGATTACTACCACCATTGATAACTTGGCAAATTGGGGGCGAAAATCCTCATTATGGCCCGCACTATTTGGGTTAGCCTGTTGCGCTATCGAAATGATGGCGACAGGGGGCGCTAGGTTTGATATGGCACGGTTTGGTTCGGAAGTATTCCGAGCTTCTCCTCGACAAGCTGACTTAATGATTGTGGCGGGGCGTGTTTCTGCTAAGATGGCTCCTGCCGTTCGCCAAATTTACGAACAGATGCCCGGTCCTAAATGGGTAATTGCGATGGGAGCATGTGCCAGTTGTGGTGGCGTATTCAACAATTATGCTATTGTGCAGGGCGTAGATATGATAGTGCCGGTGGATGTTTATGTGGCAGGTTGCCCACCCAATCCCGAAGCTCTATTGGAAGGCATTCAAATTTTACAGAAAAAAATCATGGCAGGTGTGCCAAATCCGCCTGACCCCATGAATTATGCACCGGAGGTAGTGCGTGACCCCAACTTCGGACGAACCCGCTAACCCGGTTCAAAATCAGGAAAGCGCTCTCGAAGCAGAGCGTTTTCCAAACGTAACGCGCAGCGAAATGCGAGCGGCAGATGGCACACCCACTTTTATTGTGCCAGCCGATGAGTTGCTAAACGTATTGCAACATCTTCGTGATGAAGCCCGCTTTACTATGCTGGAAGATGTCACGGCGGTAGATTGGAAAAAAGAGCCGCGCTTCCAACTTGTCTATAATTTATTGTCGCTGGAACGCGCTTCCGTTATTCGGATAAAGGTGACTTTACCGGGAGAAAATCCAACAATTGCCAGCGTCACTGCTTTATTTCCGGGAGCTAACTGGTATGAGCGCGAGGTTTTTGACCTGTTCGGTATTACTTTTACCGGGCATCCTGACTTGCGGCGTATAGAAATGCCGGATGATTGGCAAGGTCACCCACTTCGCAAAGATTATCCCATTACGGGAACACGCCGTCCGGTTATGCCTGCTAATCAGTTTAGACCGGTGGGCAGAAGTAATTCATAAGAGAAGAGGTCGTTAGGTTTGGAAGATCTGGCTTTAAAGGATAGCTGGTTACAGGAAGATGGCGATAAAGAGGACGAGAATAACATTCTCGACCCTGAAATAGTTGACCAAGCAGAGTCTCCTGATAAAGAGTTGATGACCATAAATATGGGGCCTCAACATCCCTCGACTCATGGAGTTTTGCGGTTAGTAGTTACGCTGAGTGGCGAATCGGTGGTAAAGTGCATACCGGACATCGGCTATCTGCATACCGGCATTGAAAAAACCGCCGAGAACAAAACCTATAATCAAGCGCTTACTTTGACTGACCGCACCGATTATCTTAACCCGCTTATTAATAACTTAGGCTTTTCGCTGGCAGTCGAAAGATTGCTGGGAATCGAGAAGCAAGTACCGCAGAAGGCGCAAGTTGCGCGGGTTATTCTGACCGAATTACAGCGTATTAGCAGCCATTTAGTATGGCTTGGTACGCACGCAATGGATTTGGGAGCGTTAAGTACCTTTCTTTACGGGATGCGTGAGCGCGAAATTATTCTTGATATTTTCGAGAAGTGCGCCGGTGTGCGGATGATGACCAGTTATATTATGCCTGGTGGCTTGTATGCTGATTTACCGTCCGGCTTTGACACCGATGTGCGTAATTTTCTGGCTATTTTCAAGAAGAAATGGCCCGAATACCATACTCTCCTGACTAATAGTGAACTATGGTTCGAACGCACCAAAGGTATCGGCGCATTAACCGCGCAGGAGGCGATTTCTTATGGTGTAACCGGTCCGATTTTGCGGGCTTGTGGCGTGAAATACGATATACGCAAAATGTTCCCCTATATTGGTTACGAAACCTATGATTTTGAAGTGCCTCTTGGCAAAACCGGAGATGTTTATGATCGCTTTATGGTGCGTATGCTCGAAGTGCCACAGAGTATCCGAATTATAGAGCAAGCTTTGGATAAGTTGCCCGAAGGGGATTGGATGATTAACGATCCCAAAATTGCCCCCCCCAAGAAATGGCAAATCGCCACCAATATGGAATCGCTGATACACCATTTCAAGTTGTTTACGGAAGGCTACAAACCACCGGCGGGCGAAGTTTACAGTCGGGTGGAGTCGGCTCGAGGCGAATTGGCGTATTATATGGTTAGCGATGGCAGCAATAAGCCCTATCGAATGCACATTCGCGCCCCTAGCTTTGCCAATCTGCAAAGTATGCCTTTAATGTTGGAAGGCAGGTCAAACTTTGCCGATATTGTATCGGCTATCGGCTCAATTGATATTATCTTGGGTGAAGTGGACAGATGAATAATGGAACAACCGCTTCGGAGCATAAACTGAGTGAGGAAGCGCGGCAGCGTATTTATGCGCTAAGAAATAATTACCCGGAGGGCAGGTCTGCAAGTGCAGTGATACCTGCTTTGCATATTGTGCAAGCTGAGATTGGTTTTATATCAACTGAAGCGGTAGGCGAAGTAGCCGGGTTGCTTGATATGCTGGTGAGCGAGGTTGAGCAGGTCGTAACCTTCTACCGAATGTTTTTTACCAAACCGGTAGGTAAGTATGTTATTAAGGTGTGCGATAGCATTTCATGCTATCTGCGCGGTAGCGATGAGCTTCTGGAAAAGGGCAAGGAAAAACTTTCTCTGAAGCTGGGCGAGACTACCCCTGATGGCAGAATAACTCTGATGAAAATTGAATGCCTTGCCGCTTGTTCTGCTGCTCCTTGCGCTCAAGTCAACGATGAGTATGTCTATAATCTAAACCCGGAATTGTTTGTAGCAATGCTGGAAGAATTGAAGACAGCGGAAGAAAACCCTTATTACTTACCCTAGAGAGAATTTAGCCAATGAGCAAAGGTTTGATGCTATATCCTGAGCCAAAAGCGGCTACCCCTGAAGGTAAGCCGCCGTTTCCATATATACTGCTTAAACATCGTGAAATCGCAGATATTTACAGGCTCGAAGTTTATCGCGCTAATAGTGGCTATGAAGCCCTCGCTAAAACCTTAAAGGAATATAAGCCTGATCAGGTGATAGATTTGGTTAAAGCAAGCGGATTACGTGGGCGCGGGGGCGCAGGTTTTTCTACCGGTATGAAGTGGAGCTTTATCCCGAAGGACGAAAGCATTGTTAAGTATGTAGCCTGTAATTCGGACGAAAGCGAACCCGGCACATGCAGTAATCACGAGATTATTGTAGGCAATCCCCATCAGCTAATAGAGGGAATCCTAATAGCTTGCTATGCAACCGGCTCAAAAATAGGCTTTATCTATATACGAGGTGAATTTGCCAGAGGAGCGCGGATTCTGGAAAGAGCGGTGGAAGAAGCGCGTGCTGCCGGGTTAGTGGGGGGAAATATTCTGGGCAGCGATTTTAGCTGTGAAATAGTGGTGCATCGCGGAGCAGGGGCGTATATTTGCGGCGAAGAAACCGCTTTGCTGGAATCTCTGGAAGGCAAGCGTGGCTTTCCAAAGCTGAAACCACCCTTTCCAGCTAATGTTGGCGGTGGTGTGTATGGTGCGCCTACTGTTATTAACAACTCGCTAACCCTTGCCACTGTACCGCATATAATGCTCAACGGGGCGGAGTGGTTCACCCAATGGGGTACTGAAAAGAGCAAAGGGATTGCCATCTACAGCCTGAGTGGGCATGTAGAACGTCCCGGTAACTACGAGTTGCCGATGAATACCACCTTTCGTACTCTGATAAATGAGCTTGGCGGTGGTGTATGGAAGGGGCGAAAGCTGAAATGTATTATCCCCGGCGGTTCCTCGATGCCCATCTTGCCCGGTACTGATGAAGTGCTGGATACCACGATGGATTTTGAAGGGGTCGTAGCACGCGGTTCTATGCTTGGCTCTGCTGGAATAATAGTTTTTGATGACCAAACCTGTATCGTGGGAGCAGTGTTGCGGTTGGTGGAATTTTACAAGGACGAATCCTGCGGTAAATGTACCCCTTGTCGTGAAGGTACGCAATGGTTGGTACAAATTCTGCACCGACTTGAACATGGGCATGGACGACCCGAAGACCTTGATTTATTGCTCAGTGTGGGTGGCAACATACAGGGAAAAGCATTCTGCTTGTTGGGCGATTCTGCTCCAATCCCGATTACCAGCGCTATGAAGCTGTTTCGAGCAGAATTTGAGTATCACATCAAAGAAGGACGTTGTATGGTGGGTTCGGGGTCAAACCGTTCTCCTAAACATGAAGTTGCGGTTGCTCAATAAAAATCCCAGAGATGAGGCGACGAGTGATTGTCGCCTCGTATTTCCTCCATTTCCATTTTTAATATTTGCCTCCCTAAAATTTAGGTTCAAACCAAGTTTTTCATAGCATGAATCAGATTCATACTGGATTTGTTACTATGTGCAGTTTTACGCATCAGGCAATGCAATGATGTATAATTCCACAGTAATCAGACTGCTAAACTGCTTCCGCTAACGGAGGCTAATCGTGGAGGGGTTCATTTATTGTGACTACCGAAAAAGATTTGCATAGACCAAAACCCGTGGTTTTAGTGGTAATGGATGGTTGGGGTTATCGCGAAGAACGGGAAGGCAACGCCGTACTTGGGCATACTCCTCATCTTGAGAGCTATTGGGAAAACTATCCACGCACTTTTTTGCATACCAGTGGTGAAGCGGTAGGCTTGCCGGATGGTCAGATGGGAAATAGCGAAGTTGGGCATATGAATCTGGGCGCGGGTTTCATTGTCTATCAGCAACTTGTCAGAATTAATAAGGATATTCGCAACGGCGCCTTTTACAAAATCCCCGCTTTGGTAGGCGCGGTTGAACACGCCCAAAAGAATAATTCCAGTTTGCACTTAATGGGCTTGATAGGTACCGGTGGCGTGCATGCCTACAGCGAACACCTTTTTGCCTTGCTCAAACTTGCTAAAGAAGGCGGTTTACCTGCTGATAGGGTTTTTGTGCATTGCTTTATGGATGGACGTGATACCGCCCCTACCAGTGGTCGAGGTTTTGTAGCAGAGGTTGAAAATCAATTAAAAGAATATGGCGGACGTATCGCTACCGTTTCCGGGCGTTACTACGCAATGGATCGCGATAACCGCTGGGAGCGGGTGAAACGTGCTTATCTTGCTCTAACCAAAGGCGAAGGCAATTTTGCTAATAGTGCGGATGAAGCGTTGGCTAGAAGCTACGATGCTACTATCACCGATGAATTTGTTGAACCAACTGTTATTCTTACCAATGGTAAGCCAACCGCTATGGTGCAGGATAATGACGCAGTGATTTTCTTCAATTTTAGGTCTGACCGCGCTCGCGAATTAACTAAAGCTTTTGCACATGATGATGACCATTTCGGCATGCACTTGCATACTGATGATGCCAAGCCTTTAGGCTTTGCCCGCGAACGTTATTTGCAAAACCTCTATTTCGCTACTATGACCGAATATCAAGAAGGACTGCCCGTACAGGTGGCTTACGACCCGTTGGATGTACAATTGCCTGTTGCGGCGGTAGTCAGCAAAGCAGGGTTAAAACAATTACACACCGCCGAAACCGAAAAATATGCTCATGTAACGTTCTTTTTCAACGGCGGACGTGAAGAACCTTTCCCTAACGAAGAGCGCATACTTATTGCTTCTCCTAAAGTAGCTACTTATGACCTGAAGCCGGAGATGAGCGCCTACGAGGTTACTGATTCCCTACTCAAACAATTGGAACAAGACCTATACGATTTTATCATCGTAAACTTTGCGAATTTTGATATGGTGGGGCATACTGGTAGATTCGAAGCAGCAGTGAAGGCAGCAGAAGCGGTGGATGCTTGCGTAAGTAAGGTAGTGGCGAGTGTTTTGGCTAAGGGTGGCGTATTATTGCTTACCGCCGATCATGGCAATGCTGAAAAGATGATAGACCCTGTTACCAAAGCCCCATTTACCGAGCATACCACTACCCCGGTGCAATGTATTCTGGTATCGCCGGAAGGCTCACCCTATAGAAGCGTCAAGTTGCGGGAAAATGGGATAATGGCGGATGTTGCTCCTACTCTTTTGCAATTGCTCAATCTCGCAAAACCGTCCGAAATGACGCAAGAAAGTCTGATTGCTAAGTAACAAAATAGAGCAAACTACGAGGAGCGAAATGAGCGAAGTAATTCTGGTGGAAGTGAAGATTGAGGGAGTAGCCTTCCATCATATAAGAACTTTTGCCGATAATCGAGGATTCTTCCGTGAAGTAGCGCGTATGGATTTACCGCTGTTCGAGGAGGGCTTTGACCGTAAGTTTCATGCCTCTCTCGAACCGGATAAAGCCCCGCTATGGATGCGCCATCCTACCGAAACTGCTTGGTTCTATGTTCCGACAGGTTCGGTAAGTTTGCAACTGCGCGATTTACGGGAAAAGTCCTCCACTTTCGGGGTTCAGGTTCACTATGAATTATCAGGCGTGGGGCAATCCAGCGTAATTAAAATACCTGCGGGTGTGGCATATTCGTTTGAAGCCATGAACGCATCTCGCGCTGAAATAATCCAACTGGTAGGTTCAGGCTATACCCATAAAAATTTGGAATATTTTCCGCTTGAGAAATCCCACTAGGATTAAAGCGGCTAATATTTTTGAGTCTAGCGGTGGAAGCGTATAAAATATGAGTGGAGAAGAGATGTATCGCTGGTTTGAGGCAGAATTGAAGCGGGAAATACCCACTGCTGCACAAAAACTAGCCTTCTCCTTTGTACCCACAGTTACTGCTGGAGTATATCTGGCAACAATTGCAAAGGTGGGAGGCAGTGGCAGACCCCTTCTCAAAGCCGAAGTACGACCAGAAGGAGTACGTCTGAGTTTCCCGGTGGCGTGGCAACAAGTTCTTAGCGATTGGCTGGGTTCACCACCATCTCAACAATATAGGCTTAAATCAAACTGGGTAAATCAACCCAGTATTGGCGTAGCAGTAGCGGATTATGCCCCTTATTTTACCAGCCTTGCTGGGAAAACCATAGAACTACTTATTAAGGAAATTGAGACCGGCAATTAATGTTTAACCGGATAATCCCAGTATTTCTTTGTGCCTTAGCTGACTTGTGGGATAACTTGTTGGCGCTGGTACTGGCAAATATTCTGTGGGCAATTAGCATAATACCTGCGGTTTTGCTATTAAATCTGCCTGTTCCAGCACCCTATGTTTATTTTATAGCTATCTTGCCCCTTATTATTTTAGGAGGACCTGCTACTATCGGTCTATTCGCGCTTACCGCCAATGTAACCCGCTTGGAACGGCTTGAGTTAGGGGAGTTCTTCAAGGGTATTCGCACTTACTACGGGCGCGGTATTATACTGGCAATACTTAACTTGATTTTCGCCTCGATTGCTTATATAAATTTGGCATTTTATGCGTCAATAAATGTTGCGGGAGGGGTAGTTTCAATAATCTGGCTTTGGCTTATTTTCTTCTGGCTAGTATTGCAAGTTAGTTTATGGCCTATGGCGCTACGTATCGAGAACAGGTTCAGCCTGCGGTTACTTTTCCGAAACAGTTTGCTGGCTACTTTCAAATACCTTTTCTTTACACTAATTATAGGATTAGTATTGGGAATTATTCTTTTCGGCTCATATTATTTATTGTTTCTACCCACCGTTCTATTCGGTATGTCCTACCACACATTGGTTAGTAATAATGCTCTTCAAGCTATTCTAGATAAAGAAAAGCTTATAATCGAATCAAAATCATCCGGCAAGGATAATCAGAAAGGTGAATCTGACTCAAAAACATGGACGAAATAATTAAAGCAACTATACTTGGTATTGTCGAAGGTCTTACCGAGTTTATCCCGGTCTCTTCTACCGGACACCTTATTATTGCCAATCATTTGGTGGGATTTACCGGTGATAGGGCTAATACTTTCGATGTATTTATACAATTGGGGGCTATTCTCGCAGTTGTTATTTTATACTGGCGGCGTTTTGTGGGTTTGTTTGATTTCAGCAATGGAATGAAAGAAACACGGTTTGTCGGATTGAATGGCTTGTTATTGCTGTTAATAACCAGCATACCCGCTTTTATACTAGGTTTTTTGGGTCGCGATTTTATTAAAGATAAGCTATTTAATCCGGTCACGGTAGTTATAGGTTTGTTTGTAGGTGGTATCGCCCTGATATTGGTAGAGAGATTTTTGCCGCCCGTTAAAGAGCAGGGACTGGACTCGTTGACGTGGAAGGATGCGCTGGTAGTTGGTTTGTTTCAATGTTTGGCATTATGGCCCGGTACTTCTCGTTCTGCTGCTACTATAGTAGGGGCAATGCTTTGGGGCGTTCAACGCAAAACTGCGGCGGAATATTCGTTTTTCGCGGCGGTTCCTATTTTGTTTTTTGCTACTATATATGACATGATTAAGAGCCTGAAATATCTATCCACTTCTGATATTCCTGTATTTGCGGTAGGGTTTCTGGTGTCTTTCATCGCAGCGTGGTTCGCAGTTAAATTCTTTATCAACTTGGTAGGCAAAATCACAATGGTTCCGTTTGGCTGGTATCGAATAGCAGTAGCTTTATTGGTGATTCTGCTACTGGTTACTTCAGTTATGTCAATGGAAGTAAAAGGCTAAACAAGGCCCCAGACAACGTTGTCGAGGCTTTTTAATTACCACATAGCAGTTTCTTTCAAACGACGCGCCACATTTTTTATTGCGCGTCGAAAGTAATAGGTTCTACCAGTGGTGTTGCGTAAGGAATAGGTCATCGTCCAGCCGTCAGCTCGAAGCTTTTCCAACTCTTTGGAAAGAGGGCTGCCATAGTTAAGGCTTTGAACCTGTGTATGGGTAGCGCACAGCACTAACCTCTCCCATCCACCCTGTACATACTTCTCGCTTTTTAATGGTTCCGCTGTAACACGCCCTTCCCTAGAAGGGCTCTTGGATTTTTCCATATTAACGTTTCTCCTTAGGGTAGGTACTCTCAAACAGCAGTAACCCGTATGGTGGTATATTAGCAATAACTTCTGGAAATTTCTCTCAAATTAGGAAACTCGTACAAATAGTAGGCATTGTTTACACACTATTTATACAAATCTAATTTTAAAGATAATAGCAAAGAAGGAGTGAAAATTGAATTAAGATAGCATTAACATATGAATCGAGGTGGTTATATAAATGTCTAACACAACTCTAACGCCTTCGGGCGTTACTTTATATAGCCTATGAGCGTAACTTATGTTAGCATATTTGAAATTAGAGTCCTAAATTATGCGTAATTAATAAATTGATTTGGAGGAAGCAAACAGAAATGGGCAAAATACTGGGAATAGACCTTGGTACAACCAACTCCGTGATGGCAATCATGGAAGGTGGAGAACCGGTAGTAATACCCAATGCAGAAGGTAATCGTACTACTCCTAGCGTAGTAGCGGTAAATAAACAGGGTGAACGTCTGGTTGGTCAGGTTGCCAAACGTCAGTCAGTTACCAATCCTGAAAATACAATATTTTCAATTAAACGTTTTATGGGGCGCAAATTTGATGACCCAATTGTGCAGCGCGACTTAAAGCTTGTCCCTTATAAAATGTCTAAACGTTCCAATGGTGATGTGGAAGTGATAATGGGCGGTAAAGGTTATAGCCCACCCGAAGTCAGCGCGATGATATTGCAAAAGCTCAAAACTGATGCCGAAGCTTATCTGGGTGAAAAAATTACCGATGTGGTTATTACCGTACCGGCTTACTTCAATGACAGCCAGCGGCAAGCTACCAAGGATGCCGGAGAAATTGCCGGTCTCAAAGTTTTACGCATAATAAACGAGCCTACTGCTGCGGCGCTTGCTTACGGTATTGATAAAAAGCATGAAGAAAATATAGCAGTTTATGACCTTGGTGGAGGCACTTACGACATATCAATTTTGAATCTCGCGGAGGGTGTGTTTGAAGTAAAAAGTACCAACGGTGATACCCATCTCGGCGGTGACGACTTTGACCAACGCCTTATTGATTGGTTGGCAGATGGGTTCAAAACTGAACACGGGATTGATTTGCGCCAAGATAGAATGGCTTTGCAGCGTTTGAAAGAAGCGGGCGAGAAAGGCAAAATCGAGCTTTCTAGCGCCCCGAGTACCGATATTAACCTGCCCTTTATCAGCGCAGATGCAACCGGTCCTAAGCATTTGAACGTAACCTTGACCCGCTCCAAGCTCGAGCAATTGGTGGGAGATTTGATTGAAAAAACCGTACCGCCAATGAAAAATGCTCTGAGTGATGCCGGTATGAGTACAGGCAATGTGGATGAAGTGCTGTTGGTTGGCGGTATGACTCGTATGCCTTCAGTAGCAGAGAAGGTTAAGAGCGCTTTTGGCAAGGAACCTAATCGCGGGTTAAACCCCGATGAAGTAGTAGCTATCGGAGCAGCGGTACAAGCAGGTGTGTTGGGTGGTGATGTCAAGGACATCCTGTTGCTTGACGTAACTCCTTTGACTTTGAGCGTTGAAACACTCGGTGGGGTGGCGACTGGTCTGATTGAGCGCAATACCACTATTCCTACCCGCAAAAGTGAAATTTTTAGCACCGCTGCCGATGGGCAAAGTAGCGTAGAAATCCATGTGGTACAGGGCGAGCGCCCGATGGCAAATGAGAACAAGAGTCTTGGTCGTTTTATACTCGATGGAATACCTCCTTCGCCTCGTGGTGTGCCGAAGATTGAAGTAACCTTCGATATTGACGCGAACGGTATTTTGAATGTTGCTGCCAAGGACCAAGCATCCGGGCGTGAGCAAAAGATTACCATCACCGCTTCCGGCGGTCTTTCCAAGGATGAAATCGAGCGCATGAAGAAAGAGGCGGAATTACATGCTTCCGACGACCAGCGCAAGCGCGAACTGGTAGAAGCCCGCAATCGGGGTGACAGCGCAGCTTATACTGCCGAAAAAACCCTCAAGGACTTCGATGAGAAAGTTCCACAAGAACTCAAGGATGAAATCAACGGCAAGGTTGCGGCAGTGCGTTCCGCTCTACAAGCTGAAGATGTGTCGCGTATTACTTCTACTACCGATGAATTGATGGCAGCAGTCCAGAAGGTCGGTGCGGCTATCTACGGGCAACAGCAAGCGGATGGCGGCACTTCCGGTGGCGAACAACAACCCGGTGGTGGTGGTACTCGCCCGGACGGCACAGTGGACGGCGAATACCGCGAGATGTAATTAGTCTGGCAGAGTTTGACCAAAAATCAAAACTGCATGTATAAAAAGAGAAGCGAACAAAGGCGTTCGCTTTTTTTTATTTCTAAAGAGTTAGGCTGCTACTTCTTTTTGCTCAAATGAACGGGTATGGTCGTGGCGCAAGTCGTTAAGACCGCGATAAGGTTCTACCAAACCTTCAAGCTGTTCAAGGGTAATAATTCTCTTGACCTGCTCGCGTAGCGCTACAGCGCCGGGAAAACCGCTGAAGTACCAAGCAAGATGTTTACGCATCTCAATTAGCCCGTGTGCGCCTTTTAACTCTAGGGCGAGTCGAGCATGCGCCAACGCTGTTTCTATTACTTCGCTGATGGAGGGTGGAAGCACGCGCTCCTTTTCAAAAATCCATGGGTTGCCCATCGAGCCACGCGCTACCCATGCAAATTTTGCTCCAGTTTCGGCTCGCATTCGGGCAATTGCTTCATGGCTGTTTATGTCACCGCTACCACCGACAGGTATATTAACAGCTTCTACAATCTGACGAGTTACACTCCAATCGGCGCGTCCGTGATAGCCTTGCTCTTTGGTGCGTGGGTGAATTGCCAAGGCTTTTGCGCCAGCCTCTTCCATACGCTTGCTAAAAAAGGGTTGTACGATTTGCGAGTCGAGAAAGCCTGAGCGCATTTTTACCGAAACCGGAATATTCACTGCTTGCGCCATTGCTTCCACAATTCGGGCGGCAGTATCGGCATCTTTGAGCAGGGATGAGCCGCAAGCGTTACCCACAATTTTTTTTTCGGGACAGCCCATATTGACATCTACGCCATCATACCCCATATCTTGTACCACACGGGCTGCTTCTGCCATAATTCTGAAATCGCCGCCCATTAATTGGCAAACGATAGGGCGTTCTATCTCATTGTAGCGCAAAAATGCGGCACTACGGGCAGGCGCTGCTAACATCATACTGGCGCTTGCCATCTCGGTGAAAACAACATCTGCGCCGTGTTGCTTGCAAATCTGGCGAAAGGCGCTATCTGTTACTCCTGCCATCGGTGATAAGCACACGTAACCTTCTGGCAAGTTTTCCCACGAAAATTTATTCAATGGAGTTGTTTCTTTAGCAACCATTTTTTAAAAATAATTCCTTAACCTGATATAATTGTCCGGCGATAATATTAACATAACCTAGCGGATAACTCTAGCATGAACCTAAGAACACCCTTTGACCAACAACTTTTCCTGCGTAACCTTTCTGTACAAGGTTATCGTTTCAGCTATTTTCCAAGTATTGATTCTACCAATCTGGAAGCACGCCGTTATCTAAATAGTACCACAAACCCCCAGCCCGGAATTTTAGTAGCAGATTTGCAACTTGCCGGTAGAGGACGACAGGGCAGAAGTTGGCAAGCGCCACCTGCCAGCGGCTTGTTGTGTACTGTTGCTATTCCAATTGAAACCCCTCTGGAGAGAGCTTTCCTTTACACAGCTTCGATGGGCTTGGTGATTAAGAACGTAACCGCGCGACTTACCGGCACACAACTTCAGCTTAAATGGCCTAATGATTTGTTACGGGAAGGCTTGAAAGTGGGCGGTATTTTGGCTGAATTAGAGATAATTAAGGGCGAACCTTGGTTGGCCTTGGGCTTTGGGTTGAATATTTCGTTAGATGAAGACGATTTGCTGGAAGCTGGTATAGCCGGTAAAGCTGGAAACCTTGTCCCATATCAGGTTGTTATGCGTGAGGAATTGCTGGCGAAGGTTATTGAGGAATTTACCGATTATCGCCATGCTTTGCTTATCAGTATGGAACATATACGTCAGGAATGGGCGGCAGCTTTGGTTACGTTAGGATACCGGGTACAAGTTTTTCAGGGGGATGTATTGACCCTCGAAGGGTTGGCGCGGGGAGTTGATGAAAACGGCACATTGGTAATCGAAGATGATGCGGGCAAGCAGCATCGGATACAAGCGGGAGATGTTTCGGTACGGTTGCCCGGAGGGCGTTACTCGGCTTAGTAACGCTCTCTAAGGGCGCGTTGGATTTCGAGATTGGCATCGCGTTCTGCCAAGGCATCGCGCTTGTCATATAATTTCTTGCCCCGCGCTAACCCGATTTCGATTTTTGCCCGACCTTTTTTAAGATACATACGCAGGGGGACTAGGGTATATCCTTGCGCTTGTGTTTTCATTGCAAGGCGTATGATTTCGGATTTATGCAAAAGAAGCCTACGTTTGCGTATAGGGTCATGTTGGAAGAATTTTCCGGCGTGGGTGTAGGCGGAAATATGAATGTTCCACAACCAAGCTTCCCCTTGTTCAATCCTAACGTAGCCATCCTTGAGTGTAACGCGCCCGTCCCGCACTGATTTTATTTCAGTGCCTTGTAATTCAATACCGGCTTCGTATTTTTCTTCGACGAAGTAATCATGATAAGCCTTGCGGTTGCCCGCAACTTCTTTGACGCGGACATCTTCTTCTTTTGTTTTGGTAGCTCCCCCGCTGCCTGCCATGTACTTGTTCCTCTAGCTTAAAATATAGACCCCAATTTGAGCGTGCTTCTGATTATACTCTCAACTTTAGTTGTCCGCAAGAGGAAAATATAATATAACCAACAAAGCAAATGAAGCCAAACTCTTATACAAGAACTTGACTTCCGCATATATGGAATGACTTTAAATCCGGCAGCTATGTTGGCTAACTGTTGTTATTCGAGTTGCCATCTCCATTGTTGCCGTCACCTTCTTTAGGCTTTTTAGTTTTTTTAGGGTCAGGTGTCTCAGTAGGTTCAGGCGTTGCGGTTGTTTTGGGATTAAAGAAAAAAGTTGAAGTAGTGGGCGCTGTGGTAACAACAGTTGTAGTTGTAGGCACTACAGTAGTGGCTGTAGTTGTCGGGATTGTGGTGGTAGTAACCGTTGTAGTTGTGGCGGCAATAGTAGTGCTGGTAGCCGCTTTAGGGTTTTTGAGGTTACTATTAATCGAACTGAAAACGTTTCCAGCCGAAGGTCCTACCATAGATAGTACAATAATTACTGCGATTACCACTAATCCGAGAATCAAAGCATATTCTACTAGCCCTTGTCCCCTCGTAGTGCTACAAATCTTTGACTTTGTTGAAATTTTTGTTTTTATTTTCGCCATTTGATTTTCGCACCTCATTTAAATATTGCAAGAGGTTATCCCTACTAAAAATTTTATCTCAACCCTTTATTGAAATTATAATACCTAAACAGGACTAAAGATACACTAAAATAAAGATTTAGATTACAGTTATAATTTTCTCATAAATTATTAATAATAGATTTTGTAGGGTAAATGTTGGTAGCGCCCACATATATATGAGGAAAATTGCACAAAAAGAAAAAGGTCAAAACCATATTGGGGTTTGACCTAAAAAATGCGTATAAGAACTAGCGCTAGAAATTTTTTTAACCCTCATGTCCATTCTCGCCATCATGTTCATTTCCATTGCCGTGCTGAGGTGTTGGGGTTAGTATGGGGTTAAAGAAAAATGTAGCCGTGGTAATAGCTGTTGTTGCCACGGTTGTAGGAGCGCTAGGTGTAGTTACACGAACGGCAGTGGTAGTTGTGACTGCTCTGGTGGTAGTAACCACAGGACTTGCCTGCTGAACAACCCTATTTCCGGGGGATTGAAGCCCACTATTAACAGAACTGAAAACATTACCAACTGCTGGACCTAAAAAGCTAAGAACTAGAATAACAACTATAGCCAGTAACCCCAGAATCATAGCGTACTCGACTAATCCTTGTCCATTGGTGGCGGAAAATTTTTTTCTTCTAGAGCGGGTTACAGAACGTAAATTGTGATGCTGCATAATCTAATCCTCCTAAAATAATGACCCAGAAAGGAATCCTGTTTTTACTGCTACAATCCCTTTAGTCTCTTTAGATTGAATCTTAGTATATAAAGGTAAATATTTATATTACAAATGAAGATAAATCATATTTAACCTTATTAATGTAGTAATGTTGTCAAATATGTTTGATAAGTTGTCAGTGCTACCCTTATATTGCATTTAAATAAATTTATCGATTTAATATCGTGAAATTAGCTATGCTGAAATTAAGTTAAGTAAAGACTGTGGATTTAAAATTATTGGAAAGGATTTGCCTGAAAAAACCACTTTAATTTGGCTTGAATTACAAAGGTTTGACCTTAGAATAGGTGCAGAATATAATGGTTGTTGCGTTGGATATAGTGGGCTTAATCTCAACCAAACAACGTATCCTCTCAAAATTTTTATTAAGAACCGGGGAGACGAAAGTAGCTGTCAAGGCTGCTGTAAATGAATGAAAGCTGGAAGGGAACTTAAAAACCCTAGAAAAAGGCAATAACCGGAATTGCAAAATGCCAAAATGCGCTGAATGTTGCTAGGAAATTTATGAAGATTACACTTTGTAAGCAATATAATTGTGTAAAGCTGCGTAATATACTAAAAAGACAGTTTTAAAACCATGTTCTGAACTAATCGTAATCAATAACAAAGGAGAACTGCTTAAATGACAAATGATGTAGCGCGTTCTGCTCGTACTCGCTACGCGCCTAGCCCTACAGGATACCCGCATATCGGTAATCTTCGCACTGCTGTATTTGCTTTTTTACAAGCGCGTAAGACCGGAGGTCAATTTATCCTGCGGATAGAAGATACCGACCAGAAACGTAAAGTAGAGGGTTCTTTGGAAGCGATTCGCGATTCGCTTAATTGGCTTGGAATTGATTATGATGAAGGACCTGACAAGGGTGGCCCACATGCTCCTTATTTTCAGAGCGAGCGGTTGCCCTTTTACCAGAATTATGCCAAGCAATTGATTGAACAAGGAGATGCTTATTATTGCTATTGCAGCCCGGAACGGCTTGAAGCAGTTAATAAGGCACGCCAATCCCAAAAGGTTCCGCCCGGTTATGACCGACATTGTCGCAATATTCTCCCGGAAGAACGACAAGCCGCCATTGATGCTGGTATTAAACCGGTAGTGCGCTTTAGAGTGCCTCTGGAGGGTAAAACTAGCTACGATGATTATTTGAGGGGAACAATCACTTTTGAAAATGCGACTATAAATGATCAGGTCATTCTTAAATCCGATGGGTTTCCGACATATCATTTAGCGTATATGGTGGATGATTACCTAATGGGTGTAACCCATGTGATGCGCGGGCAGGAATGGATTCCGAGTGTGCCGTTGCATATCCTGCTTTATAAAGCTCTGAAGTTCCCGATTCCGGTTTTGGTACATGTGCCGCTCATTCTTAATCCACCCGGAGAAAAAGGTAAATTGAGCAAGCGCAACAGTGCAGTTTCAGTTGTGGAATATCGAAAAGCTGGATACGTGGCGGAAGCTTTATTAAATTATCTGGTGCTGCTCGGCTGGAGTTATGACGACAAAACTGAAATATTTACATTGCCAGAGCTTATAGAAAAATTCGACATTAGTCGCATTCAGACAACCGATGCCCGCTTTTCACCCGAAAAACTAGAATGGATTAATGCTTATTACATTAATCATATACTTACCGAAGAAGATTTTGCCCGTCGTTGTTTGCCTTTCCTAGTAGAGGCGGGTTTGCTTACTCAGGAAGAGGCTGTTAGCGTTGACTCTGACCGCTGGCGTTATATAGTTGAAACTTGCCGCTTGGCGAAGGATAAGGCTAAAACCTTTCTTGATGTAGCTCCTGAAGTGGATTTCGCATTTAAAAGTGCCGAAACCCTTGAGTATCCAGCCGAAGACCTAATCGGTAAAAATGATGGCAAAGAGGGGGCGATACGTGTTTTGGAAGGAATAATTGCTAAAATAAAAGCAATTCCTGTTTCAGCTTATAATGACAGGGGATTGTTGCTAGCTGCGTTGGATGAAGTAGCCGCAGAACTTGAACTCAAGCGAGGTCAGGTTCTATGGTGTCCACGTGTGGCGTTATCCGGCAAAACTCACTCACCGGGCTGTCCTGAAATGTTCATCTTATTGGGAGTCGAAGAATCTGTTCGGCGTATGGAATTAGCTATCAAGAAATTGCAGAGCTAAAAAATGCGTCTGGTCTGATTTATTACAAAGCTTGTAATTATTAAGAGGTTTGCCGATTCAGGTAAGCCTCTTATATAACAGGTAAATGGGGATTATATTAACCCGAAATTGTAGTCCAAATCACAGCTAACAGTCTATTAGAAAGCTAAACTGTGAAAATAGAGATTAGAGGTGGAAACCTTCCCGCTCACATTTTGTCTTCTTTATGCAACACTCTTTAGATTAGTCAGTTATATTTTTCCTGAAAGGAAAAGTCTTTCATATGTCACAAAGAGAATTCCAGAAAGACATAGAGCAACTATCTAGTGGGCTTATCACCAATCTGGTGTCTCGTGTGGCAGCACAATCTAAGAATAATTGGCTGGCAAATATTGACGAACGTGAGGTAGGCGAAGCTGGGAAAAGTGTAAATGACTTAACCCCTTCTTTGACCAATTACCATTTTAAACTATGGAATATGCTTGGACATGCGCTTGCCACCGGAAGCTTCAGCGAAGTTGCCCACTTGGTTGAAGAAGAAGGACGCGCTTTGGCTAACCGGAGAGTGCCTTTGCAGGCGGTTATGGATAATACCTCAGCCTGTTTGAGTCATTGGGTAAGCATGATTCTTAATGAGGCTGAGACTGATGGGGCAAATATAGCACAACCTCGCGCTTTCCAATCGCTAGTACGCCGCTTAAACCAATTGCAAAGTCGCTTGCTTATTGCAACGGTAAGTGGGTTCAATGAACAGGTAGAAAGCGGGGAAATTTGGCATCATCGCCCGTCAGAACACCGTTCTATCAAAGAACTCTTACCCTCTCACCAAAATCTGCCAGATAATTTTTCCGACCAATTGGCTTCGATTACAGGAGAATACTCGATTAGTCGTTATCGCGCCGGAGTGCCAATATTCAGCGATAACCACGATGTGCAGCGAAGTCGTTTTTATTTTATCCGTTTTGGTACGGTGCAAATTCAGGAATATTTACCCGATGGGCGTGCCTTGACTTTGACTATTTTAGGTAAAGGGGACGTATTCGCCCGTTTTGCCGGAGGCACAAGTTCCACTCAGGCTAATTACTTTAAGGATTTTCAAGCCGAGACAATGCGTGAATCGGAACTGGTATGGGTGGATGAAACTGCCCTTTTACGCGCTATGGAGCGTTCTCCCGTAGTAGCTGCCGGTATTATCAAGAGCTTTTCTACTCAACTCGCCAGTGTTCAGCAACTTATTCAAGGGTTATTAGGGCGCGATGTTTCAGTTAGGTTGGCACACTTATTGCTAAAACTAGCGGATGAGTTTGGAGTACAAAAACAAGCGGGAAGTATTTATATTGATTACCCGCTAAGTCATCAGCGCCTAGCCGATATGATGGGTAGCAACCGAGTCACTGTGACCCGGCAACTTAGCGAATTACAAAAACAGGGTATCCTTGAAATTCAACGCCGCTCGATTACGCTCTATAACCGCAAGCAACTTGAGTCTTTCGGACCATGGGGCGCTAACAGTCAATCTGCTAGATAGCCTTTACTAACACTCGACTCTCGCCCGACCAGCCCTAACATTACAAGCTGGTTGGGTTTTGTGGTATCAACTTCAAACCGCGCCCGCTCGAACCATTGAATCAGCTTTGAACCGTCCTGATATGCTTCAGCGATAGGATAACCAAATTGCATTAAACCTCCACCATTGATCCATGCTTTTACAAATGCGCCTGAGACCCAATGCCCGGTTTCGGTGTAATATTGAGCCTGAGTATCGGGTGCGTTTGCACTATCAACGGCGGGTTCTGCTTCTCCTGACTCCCTACCTAACGCTCGAAGCAACACATTGTACTCAATAGGATTCTCAGGATGATATTCAAGCACCCCTCGCTCGAAGTATTGCACTGTCATGCCATTTTCTTGGAATTCTTCACTAATGGGATAGCCTAGATTGAGTACACTGCCATGCTGCCGCCAGTAAGAAAGAAAACCAAACCCTACGTAATGTTGAGTAATTGGAAAGTACCACACATCACTGCTATTATAGTTACTGGTTTGAGGGGCGCTTTGTGGCGCAAAGGGTCCGCTGGCAGGCAAACCGTTAGTTGGAATCGAAATCACAGGCGCAACCGGTAATGGGTTAGTAGCAGCAGAAGGGTTTGAGAGTGTCGCAGCTATCTGGAATTCTTTGTTATAATAATTATTCTCATCTGCCCAATTCAAAAAAATGGACTGTTGCAAAAAAGGGCGATCTACGTTAGTTGGTGCAACCGTAAAGATTGTGGCTTGCCCTTTATAGCCAACTTTGCCTACACCAATAGCCAAGTGAACCTGATTATCTTTTCTGGATATTGTCCACCCGCTACCGCTAGGGTCAAACCCGGTTAATTGCTGATCGCCCAACATCAGTAGCACTACTTCTAGGTTATAGGCATCAAGTGGTCCCTGCACCGATACTTTTACGGTATAGGATAACGGTTTCCCTGCTACCACCGGGTTGGGCGCAAGCATGGTATTTACACCATCAATGCTGGCATTGGCAGAAGGTGTCACAGGTTTTGGGTTGCGAGGGGCAGCGAGGCTAAACGGCACACCAAAAACACATATCCCTAAGAGGCATAATAGCGCGATTGTGCCGAATTTGATTAGAAAAGAGGAGTTATTTTTGTGCATTATTCCACAATTTTTTGATAAAAAAGCCCTGAAACCGCATATTTGCATTTAATATTAGTAACTATTCCGCCTTTACCTTTACGAAAAGGGGTAATAGGGTGTTCCCTATACTCCTTCCCTCCCTTTTCTCCTTTGAGAGAGTTAGGGGTGAATAGTTACTAATATTTTACAGGTCAAAAATCTTAAATGGGTCAAATATATGTAAGAAAGTTGCAAAGTTTCAAAAAAAAATAAAAGGCAACCATTCAGGTTGCCGCAGGAAAAATTCATTGCCCTTAAATCAATCGAAATTTATTCGTCAGCTTCTAGTATCGCTTCCGCTTCTTCTCTGGCTTCCGATTGGGTAGTGAAGGGACCAATAGCGTCTTCTTCATAATTAGCCCCATTGATTCTGCCAAAAGGAACTACATAGAAACCGGTTGGGCGTTCTACTACGCGGGCACAATTTGCATCTAGAACCTTGAACCAATCCATCAGGTAGTAATCAAACTCACCCACGAGTTCTACTACATACTCCCCTTGTTCAATCTCGTGTTTATTTGGTGATAGCACTGCTGACATGGTGGTTCTCCTTTCAGAGTTTTCGGGATGTATTCCCGAATGACTTAAAACAAAGTGTTATATAATTCACAATAGTATTATAATATAAACACTCCGTTTTGAACAGGGGGTTTCGTTATAAAAATCACAACAAAGGATAGGAATTTATTGAAAAATAGTAAAAAACCATCCTTTATCTCTCAAAAAAGGAATAGGGGCAACCTATTACCTTAATAGGGATAATTTATAGCTTTTGAGAGTGACTAGAACCTTACAACCGGGATACTTTAGCTGCTTCTAGCAATTCCATGCTTATTTCAACTACAGTGTGGCGGTCAATAGAATCCATACAACTACCTGAGTTAAGCGCTAAGCAATGGTCGTCTTCGTATTTGAAGCTTTTCCAACAATTTCGGCAACCTTCTCCGCGTGTGTGAGTTGAAACCACCCCACGTCCCATTGCGCGGTTATAAGGTCCGGTCACTTCGGGGTTAGTAGGACCAAATAGACCAACCCAGGGCGTACCAATTGCCGAAGCAATGTGCAATAAACCAGTATCAACCCCTACACATAGGCTGCAATGCTTTAGCAGGGCAGTTACATTATCGAGAGAGGTGGATATATATAGTGGTTTATAGCGCGTTAGATTGAAAATTTCTTTGATTAATTCACTATCAGGAGGCGCAAAGAATAGAGTCGGATGCCCTTTTTCTTGCATGGTATCGCTCAGGTAAGCCCATTCTGCTGCTTTCCATTTCTTGATTTTCATATTGCTTTCGGCTACCAATGCGACAGGTTGGCGTTCGGTGAGGTTATTCTCGGCAATAAAATTTGTAGCCCATTCACTTGCACTGGGTGTAATCCATAAATTGGGATAACGTTTTTCCTGCGGAATTTCTATATCAAGTTCTTCTTCCAATAATTGCGCCAGACAATCAAGGGTATGCCTTGCACCGGGTCGCGGTGGATTCTGGGGAGTCCAATAACGTGGAAAATCCATGTTACGTTCCCAGAGATAGAAAGTATTGATAATAAGGTCAATATTTCCCCCCAACTCGCGTTTCAATACGGGACCGGCGAACCAAGCCAGCACTTTCTGCGAAATTAAGTGGCGTAAACGCTGCGCCATGGGACCCGGTTCTTTTTCAAACCAGCTTGGGGTTACAATCTTTACGTTTAGGTCAGGAGTAATCAAGTAGTTGGCATAGGCGGAAGCCGCTACACTTATATCCGCTTTGGGGAATTTTTGGGCGATGGCACGAAGGATTGGTTGCATATTTACAAAATCACCGATGCCGTCTGCAAAGGGTATTACAAGAATAGTTCCCGGGGCTGCTGCGAAGCCTAATTTTTGTTCCGACACATCTTCTCCTGTTAGAGCAGAGCACAATCCTGCAAGCTTTTGATGGAAGCTTGAAAATTATAACAAATGCGTTAAAGGGCTTCAACTTGCTTGACGCTTTTTAGCGAAATTAGAATTTGAAGGTTGCTATGATATACTCATTTTAGCATTACTATGTCGATAAATTTGGAAAAGGCGGATAATTGACTATGAATTTCAGATTAGACGGAAAAGTAGCTATTATTACCGGTTCAAGTCGTGGTATTGGCGCTGCTTTAGCTACGGGCTATGCAGAGGCAGGGGCAAGTTTGCTTTTGGTGAGCCGTAGTGCGCCTTCTGAGGAAATGTTGGCTCGAATCGCGGCTACAGGTCAGCCCTATTATTGCTTGAGCGCCGACCTGAGCAAGCTTGAAAATATTAAACCAGTAGTACAAACTGCGCTCGAAAAATTCGGTCAAATTGATATTCTTGTAAATAATGCTGGTATTGTTCGCCGCGCTTCGGTATTAGAATATACTGAGGAAGATTGGGATTCAGTTTTAGATACAAATTTGAAAGTGCCATTTTTTCTGGCGCAAGCGGTAGCCCAGTATATGGTAGAACGGGGACAAGGTGGTAAAATTGTCAATATTTGTTCACTTTTGAGTTTTCAAGGCGGAATTTTGGTACCGGGTTATACCGCAGCAAAGCATGGGTTGGCGGGTATAACCAAAGCAATGGGTAATGAACTGGCTACGCATGGTATAAACGTTAACGGGATTGCGCCCGGATATATACGAACAAATAACACCGCCCCCTTAATAGCCGATGAAGCACGTTATAACGCGATTTTAGAGCGTATTCCACAAGGGCGTTGGGGTGAAGGCTCGGATCTGGTAGGAGCGGCGGTTTTTCTGGCAGGCTCCGGTTCAAATTGGATGCAAGGTCATATATTGGCGGTTGACGGTGGGTGGTTGGGTAGGTAAGTAACGTCTTCTTTGTCGATAGGTTAGATAGCAACCGTTGGAATTACCGATGGCTATGTCTGTAATTGACAAGAATGAGGCTTCTTCTTTAGTTGGTCAGTTAGAGGCGAAAAAATTAAAGCTGTGTCGTTAGTCTGTATAAATAAAGAAACCCCTGTAACCATTCCGGCTAGGGGTTTCTTGCTTTTATCCAACTAGAGGGCTGTTAGCGACGGTAACGAAGTTTGCCCTCATTACGATCTTTATTTAGCTTACGGTTCAGGTGCAAGCCTTCAAGTACAAATTCTACTGCCGTAGCGACTGTTACCGGGCTACCCTGTGCCTGTAGTTTAGCAACAGCCCGTTTTAGTTCGGGGCTTTCGGCAGCTTGATGTACATATTCCATAGAGGGCATCAATTCGGAAATTTCCATATTCAAGCCGCTATCGAAGCCTCGAATAATCTGCTCAAAATCGCTGACTCCAAAATTGCGGTTGAAAGTGTTAAGAATAGCGCCTTGCACCAACTTTTCAATAACGCGCTCTTCTTTGTTATCGCCCATAGTTTCCAATTCCACCTTTCCGGCGGTACTGCTTATCAGGGCATGCAAATCGCTAATGCGAGGCGCAGCCGCCTTTTCCCCTAATACTATAGCGCGTCTTAGAGCGTTGCTTACTAGGTTTTCGTAGTTACTTACCGATACACGCACGCTAACACCGCTACGCTGGCTAATATCAGGGCTACGCCGCGCTAGATGTGTTACTTCAGCTACTATTTCCTTCATAAAGCGCGGTACTATCACTTCAACGTTTTCAGTTTTGAATTTTGCGGCTTCTTGCTCGATAATATTAATTTCATGGTCGATTGTACGCGGATAATGGGTTCGGATTTCGCTACCAAAGCGGTCTTTTAGCGGTGTAACTATACGCCCGCGATTGGTGTAATCTTCGGGGTTGGCGCTGGCAACTACAAAGAGATCGAGGTCAAGACGAATTTTATAACCTCGAATCTGCACATCGCGCTCTTCCATAATATTTAAAAGACCCACCTGAATACGTTCCGCTAGGTCGGGTAGTTCGTTTATTGCAAAGATGCCACGATTTGTGCGAGGGATGAGTCCGTAATGGATGGTCATTTCATCGGAAAGATAGCGCCCTTCTGCTACTTTGATAGGGTCAACTTCACCGATCAGGTCAGAAATAGTTATATCAGGGGTAGCAAGCTTTTCGCCATAACGACGATTGCGGGGAATCCACTCGATAGGGGCGCTATCCCTAAGCTCAGCAACAAGGCTTTTGCCTACCGCCGAAATCGGATTAAGCGGGTCATCGTTTAAGTCCGCTCCTTTGATAGCAGGCATTTCTTCATCTAACAGGTTAATCAAACTGCGTGCAATACGGGTTTTAGCTTGCCCACGTTCGCCCAGAAAAACAATATCCTGCCCACTGAGAATAGCGTTTTCAATCTGTGGTATAACTGTTTCTTCATATCCGACAATACCGGGAAATATATCTTCACCTTTGCGTAGTTTATTTATTAGGTTCTGACGCATCTCCTCTTTTACAGACCGGGATTGATACCCGCTAGTCCGCAATTCGCCGAGAGTCCGTGCTTTATTTTGGGTCATTGAAAAAACTCCTTTTGATGCCGGTCTGCCGGATTGAAAGGGAATAAAGATGGGCAGGCAGGCTTTTGCCTATGGTTCCAAGTTTTAGGTAGGAGTAATCCTACTCTTTTTTATCTAAAAGTCAATAGAAATCGAACTCTACGCTGGAGATGTAGGCGTTGCCAAAGCGGAAAATGGGCAATCATACTAATCCGAATCAGGTTTAATGCTGCTGTGATTTTAGCCATTCTGTTAAGCTATAAGCAAAGAGGTCAGGTTAATCCTGACCCCTCTGAATTTCAAACTGTCAAAAAAGCTTAACTAGCTTTCTTATCTGACCAGACAGTTTTGGGATTTGGTTGGTTGTTTCGGGCAAGTGCAGCACAACGCCTTGAGCAGAACTTGTTCCCCTTGACAATTTGGGCGTGGCTTAAAACCTGACCACATTCGTGTCTTCCGCATGTACCGCTTTGAGGGGTTGAAATGGGGAGTAATACTTCTTTGCGGTTTGCCAGCAAATTGTAACGCCCCTCGCGGAGCATTCGTTGCTGTCGTTTTTTAATATCGGCTTCACAGAAGGTACAGTATCCATAATCGGTGGGTTTTGCCAACCGTTTTGGTCCCATAAGAATATTACAGATAGGGCAAACTAACTCACCCTGTGCCAGTTTATATGGTGAATGTGACATATTGCTCCTTTCAAAATGACGCTTATCTAGGTATCAACGGCGATACCGAATTCGTTGCGCCTCCAAACTCACTAGTCGAAAGTTTCGTAAATTGTTAATCGGCTAATAAGTAATATGACTGAGGTACGCCCAGTATTTGTGGAAAGGATAATTCCTTTTTCAGGGAAAGACTAACAAAAATAGAAATTATATAAAGATTGTAAGTATGACTAAATCTAGCTAACCATGCAGCTAATTTGGCGAGAATTTCTGGTATTCTGCATGAAAGGAACGTTAAAAAAACTAGAATATGCTGAAATTATTGTTATGTATAATTATACACTACATATTGTAAGGCTGGAATACCCTTATCTCTAGAATTTTGCCTTTAAGACTTAAATTTCGGTAAATTTTTTGTTAATTTTTTTTACCATTATTTACTTTTACTCTCTCAGATTTAATATCTGTGCTGAATTTGTTCCAAACGCATATTGACACAACCACGATTTCAGTATGTTCCTATAGTTATTACCAATGAAACGTTTGTCAAAATGCAGGTTTTGTCCCTTCAAACAACCAAGATTAGCTAAAAAAAATTGCAGTAACTTATAGCGTCTCAGACATCCTTGCCGTTCTAATGAGCTATTTGGATGTGGGCTTACTGGACAAACCCTTGCCAACAACTTTAATGGCAAAATAGCTCTTAAGTGCGATAATCTGATATACCGATACTGTCAATAAGTCAGGAAATGGCAAAATCGAAATGCTTGGTAACATTGTGATTAAAATCATAGAAAATGTACTGGAGAATTGAGATAATACGGGTTATAAAACTTGCGCTAAGTTTGACGCTGTTTAACGGCTTTGTTATTATCGCTAACTTGAAGGCTAAAGTTTACGAAAATTCGTTTGCCGTTGCAGGTTCTGAATAAATAAAGAGAGACATCTGCTAGAAAGGCTATAGGTTAGTATAGGATATGGGCAGAGTCATTTTTCTAGGTACAGGTTCTGCGCTTCCCTCTGAAACTCAAGATAACACCTCATTACTAATAGAATCCAATGGTTCTTATCTGATGATTGATTGCAGCGGTACTCCTTACCGTAAGTTGCTGAAATTAGGAGTAGAGCGTGACCGCCTTGAGCATATTCTGATTACCCACCACCATATTGACCACATATATGCTTTGCCATCTCTAATAGAATGTCTGTGGGTAGAAGGGCGGGACTTGCCTTTGCATATATATGCCTTGCCTTCGGCAATGAAAGCGGTTGAGACACTTCTCGATCTTTGGAATTTGCGTTCGCGTCCGGTTCGACAGTTCCAAATCGAGCTTCACTCCTTGGCAGGTTACGAAAACGAACTAATTTTACAAAATATAAATTTTACGATACGCACCTCTCCAATGGTTCATGCAGTGCCTAGCGTTGCCACCAAAATAACCTTTCCGGATGGCAAGACTTTCGTTTACAGCAGTGATACTGCGCCTTGTAAGCAACTGGTCGAGTTTGCCAAAGGCGTAGATTATGTTTTGATGGAATGCACTTTTTGCGGTGATGACGAGGGTCTTGCCGAGGTAACCCTTCATCTTAATTCAAATCAATATCGTGAATTAGCACACTCAATCGCGGCTAATAATACCTTACTTATACATCATTCTGATGTTACAGCTTGCCCGCATGTCGAGGTATTGCAAGAAATAGGTCCTTTGGGTAACGGTCACAAGAAAATGGTTTATTTACCACACGATATGGAGATTCTAGAACTTTAAAACCTTCTATTTAAGCCAAACACAAACCTTTTTTATGATTGTTTGGCTATATTTATGGGGTAATAATTATTCTTTACCCTTTAGTTCATTAGTGCTATAATCTTATTCGAGTAATCTAAGCTACTGTTGGGTAAAAGCTTTTTATCCAAATTTGTCCAATCAGATCTGGGGTAAAGAGGAAGGTAATGGCTTCAGGGCGGTCAACAGCTCTATATGGGCAGTTGCAAGTATTCACCCTTAATACAATATTATCGGCATTAAACTTGCAAAAAGTTACTGGACATCTGACGTTAGCCCAGTATGATCGCTATGCCCAGATTTTGATTAAAGAGGGTGAGGTAGTAGATGCTTGGTCTGAAACCGAGCGAGGTTTGAATGCTTTATTACCGCTCTTTGGTTGGGAAGAAGGCTTCTTTTCTTTTGATTTATTGCCGGTAGAGACCCGAACCATCAATATTTCATTGCCGGTATTGCAGGTGCGTTCTGCGGTTTATATGGAAGAACAAAAAGCGACGAAATTGGCTCAAGCCGCGCCGATTGCTCCCCAACAGCTACCGCCTCAACCGCAAGCCCAGAAGCCCAACCCCCAGCAAGCTCAACCTGTACTTGCTTCCTTAAAGTCAGAGCCAATAACTTCTCAGCCTCGAAGCAAATTTACCCGTGAAATTCCCGGTCCCGATTATATTCTAGGAGTGAATCAGGATTCGGATAATGATGTTACCATTCTGCCTCAGCATTGGGGGATTTTGCGGTATCTGGTTTCAGGTCCCCGCACTGTCTCCGAAATGGCGGAACTAACCGGGATGAACCTTGAAGTCTTCGTGGATACCGCAACCCAATTGGTGCGCGGCAGAATGTTAAGGGTTTATTCGCCCCAACAAAGGTGATCAGACGTGAACGAAGAGCGTCTTTTACGCTTGCTCGAAAAATTATCCCGCTATCTATCCAATTATCGCCAGCGCGCCGGACAACAACAAATGGCTGTTGCAACCGGAGCGGCGATTGAAACTGGTAAGAGCCTTGTGGTAGAAGGTGGTACCGGGGTCGGCAAATCAATGGCGTATCTGCTACCCGCACTTATGGCGGTATCTGAAAAAGGCGCTCGCTCTTTAATTGCTACTAGCCACAAACCTTTGCAAGATCAGATTTCCAAAAAAGACGTTCCGGTTGTAGCTCAATTGCTTAAAGAAGAGGGTAAACGCCCAATCAAATGGGTCACTCTCAAAGGTTTAAGCAATTATTTTTGCTGGCATAGTGCCGATGAAGAGCAGGGCAAAATCGCGGTTGATCCGATTGCAGCTAAAGTTATTCGCTACGCTGCTGCTGCTTCGAGAAGCGAATTTAACGGTGATTTTGAAGAACTTCCCTTTGATGTGCCGCCTGATACCAGAGCGTTGCTGAGCGCTACCAGTGAAGATTGTCTGAGCAAAAAATGCCCACAATTCAGCCGTTGCTACGCTTTCAAAATGCGCGAAGAAGCTGAAGAAGCCGATGTAGTTATAACCAATCATTCCCTGCTTACCCTTGATATTCAGAGCGAGGGCATGATTATTCCGGGTCAATATGCTTTCTATGTAATTGATGAAGGTCATAATTTTGAGGATAATGCTACCAAAGCGAATGGCTTAACCGTAACGCTTGGCGCTTGTCGTCGTTTTCTAAATAGCGATGCGGTTAAAACTGCCACCAAAATAGCTACCGCTCGAATTGAAACTGCCCGCACTAACTACGAACGCTTGCAGCAAGCAATTATACAGCTATGGAGTTTACCCGCCGAGCAGAATCGTTTTAAGAGTTCGGGCGGTAATGAAGATGAAAACAAGCGCTTGCTAAAAACCGAAATGCCGTCTGGGTTAACGTTGGCAGATGATATCAAGGGTCTAGCGGCTTTAATCCGAGCCGTGCCTCCCAAAACTGATGAGGAAGGGGCGCGTTTGCAGCGTATGGCAAAACAAGGGCTATCGCTGGCGGAAAGGCTGGAGAAAATCTGCGCTATCGGCGACCCTAATTTGGTGTATTACGCAGAAAGGCTCAGCTATAATCCGGTTGAACCCCGCCGCCGCTCTGATGCCGCTGCCTATGCCATCAATGCAATGCCAATTGATGTAAGTGGCTATCTTGAAAAATGGTTCAATGAAAATACGGTTATTGTTACCAGCGCTACGCTTTCAGACGGGCAGAACTTTGACTTTTTCAAGAAGCGGGTAGGGCTACACAACGCCGACACTTTGATTGTACCTAGTCCTTTTGATTATGCCGGAAGAGTCCGCCTGTTTTTCCCACGCACCGAAAATAACGGTGCAAACGGCGGCAAAACCTATGCCACGCTGACTGAGCAAATAGCCCAACTGATTAACACAGTTCCAGATGGGAGAATATTGGCGCTGTTTACCAGTTATGCTGCTCTGGATTATGTTTGGCGAAGGCTGAATGACCACGAAGAATTCCGCCTGAACCCACAACGCCCCCTTTTCCGGCAAGGGGAGTCGCAAATGCAGCGTATAATCTCGAATTTTCAGGATACTTCTAACGGAGTTATATTCGGCACTCGCAGTTGGTGGCAAGGGGTAGATTTACCCGGAATGCGGCTTTTGATTATAGATAAATTACCATTTCCCCAATTAAATGACCCCATTATTAACGCCCGCAATCAAGATATTGACACTCGCGGTGGTAGTAGCTTTAACGAATTTATGCTGCCGATGGCGCTTATCACTTTTCGGCAGGGGGCAGGTCGGCTGATGCGACAGGAAAACGACCGGGGTGTGATAGTAGTTTGCGATGAGCGTATTGTGCGCCAGCGTTATGGAGCGCGTTTTATCAAGAGTCTGTCGGCTAATATCCCTGTGTTGGGTTCCATTAAAGACTTGCACCCTTTCCTTGAATCCTTCGATTAAGCACAATTTCATACCAAACCATCGTAATCTTCCAACCATTTTTAATACAGGTTGGCGTTTTTGCGATTTTGCTGTTATTATTTAACCCACTGTTAAACAGAAAGTAAAATGCAACGGAGGAAGGTGTTTTGACGAAAACTGCTTTGATTACCGGTATTACCGGGCAGGATGGTAGTTACTTGGCTGAGTATCTGCTCGAAAAAGATTACAAGGTTTACGGATTGTTGCGCCGTACCAGTATTATAATTGATGAGCGTATCCAGCACCTAATGAATCAAGTAGAGTTTCTGGATGGGGATTTGTTGGATCAACTCTCCCTTATAAGCGCGATTAAAACTTCCCAACCCGATGAGGTTTATAACCTTGCCGCACAATCATTTGTGCCTACAAGCTGGCAACAACCGGTGCTAACCGGGGAATATACCGCTATTGGTGTAACCAAAATGCTAGAAGCTTGTCGCTTTTCAGACAAGCCGGTACGTTTCTATCAGGCAAGCAGCAGCGAAATGTTTGGTAAAGTGGTGGAAGTGCCTCAAAAAGAAAGCACTCCTTTTTACCCCCGCTCGCCCTATGGTGTTAGCAAGGTTTATGGTCATTGGATTACCGTTAACTATCGCGAGAGTTACGATATGTATGCGGTGAGCGGCATCCTTTTCAATCATGAATCGCCAAGGCGCGGTCTTGAGTTCGTAACCAGAAAGATTACCAATGGTGTAGCGCGTATCAAGCTGGGGTTGGACAAGAAACTATATCTGGGCAATTTGGAATCGCGGCGTGACTGGGGTTTTGCAGGAGATTACGTAAAGGCAATGTGGTTGATGCTACAGCAAGACGAGCCTGATGATTATGTAATCGCTACAGGCGAGACTCATTCAGTGCGTGAGTTTGTGGAACTTGCTTTTAGGCACGCCGGATTGCCGAATTGGGAAGACTATGTAGATATAAATCAGAAATTTATTCGCCCTGCCGAAGTTGATTTGTTAGTAGGCGACCCCTCCAAAGCACATGAGAAATTGGGCTGGAAGCCTGCCGTCACTTTTGAAGGTTTGGCGAAAATGATGGTAGAAGCCGATATTGCGCTATACAAAAACACTTTGGGCAAAGCTTAACGAGTTATAGATAAAAAGCGAGGGTGGCGAAAGCCACCTTTTTTTTATCGTTTTCTACGGAGTACCAACACAACGCTCAAGGTGATTGTGACCAGAGTAGCGGCTATCCCGGTGGCTGCTAGAACAATTAGCAGCGTGTTATTTGGCTCTGGATTTGCAGAAATCGCGCTGGTGGACGAATTGGAGATGGGGCTGCTTTTGGAAATATCAGGCAAGAATCCTACTGTGGGATTACCGATATTGCTGGTAGTAGGTACGGTAACAACTTCTATGGGGGTAATCGGGATACGTGTGGGTGGGACAATAATAGGAGTTGGAGTGGTTGCAACCGCGCTTACTTCGGAAACAGGATAACCGAGTGAGAGCCTCCACTGCCTATCAAGCTCATCGGTAGAGATGCCCAATACCGAGACAAACGCTTCATCGTAGCTAACGCCGTTTTTGAAGGCAACCAGCAATTGCCCCAATTTAGCCTCACCGTATTTTTCCACGATATATTTCACCGCATTTAAGCTTTCGCCATAAGACTGGTAAAATAATACCGGGTCGTTGGGAAATCGCCCGTTTATGGTGCGAAGCGGTTGCAGGGTGCGTTTATCCACCCCTCGCTGGAAGGATTCGGTCAGAAAACCCTCCACCTCATCCTGATTGTAAACTGCAAACCCTTCATTCAACCATAGGGGTAGCATATTATAAGGATTTGCGGTTGCCTGATATATTATCAGGTGGCTGATTTCGTGCGGCACGCTACGTCCGATTTCCTTGTTATCTCCGGGTGGAATTAGCAAGGAAGTTACCCCATATATTACATAAGCCTGCCCCCCTACAAACTCCTCAGAATTGGGAGGCATCGCAGTATAGAGAGTGCGCTGGTCAGGATAGACGTGAATGAGGATTGGGCTGTTGGCTTTGATGCCGTACTGGTTGAAAAGCTTATCCGCTGTAGCTTTTGCTTTATTCAATATAGACTGTCCAAATGAGTTATTTCCTTCGTACCAGCGCACCGTAATAAAGCCGCTGCTCAATTCTTTGAAAGGAAAGCGTTCATCGTTGACAATAAATTCTTGCGAAGGGCTATCATAGTGGTCATTAGACGCGGTGTAGAGCGTCCAGTAATAGCCAATATGAACGCCGGGTGGGATGAATTCTTTCTGGGTATCAAGAATGAAATTGGCTGAAATCAAGGATGTATCTGGATTGAGATTCTGGCTGCGAACTTTAGTGGCAACCTCTCCTTGCAACCTAAAATTTAGCTCTAACTTGGAAAACCGTAAAGGACTGTTATTAGTAGCATTAAGTTCGAAAACAATATTATCAGGGAAATTGGGCTTGGCACGATTGAGGGTTATATT
Source organism: Candidatus Chlorohelix sp. (assembly GCF_037138995.1). Classification (NCBI taxonomy): domain Bacteria; kingdom Bacillati; phylum Chloroflexota; class Chloroflexia; order Candidatus Chloroheliales; family Candidatus Chloroheliaceae; genus Candidatus Chlorohelix; species Candidatus Chlorohelix sp. Next base: position 65,057 of record NZ_JBAXHI010000003.1, read on the forward strand.
TATTTCAGTCGGGAATACTTGCGAACTGGCTTGCGTTTGAATGGGGATAAAAAATAGCAGCCCAACCATTGCTGCCATTAAAAAGGTAACAACTCGCAGTGTTTTCATTACAGATAGTGTCACATTACCACTAAGCCGACTATCGGAATCGAACCGATGACCTGCCGATTACGAATCGGCTGCTCTACCAGCTAAGCTAAGTCGGCGCGCCAATTACTATATTAAAGTTTATAAGAACTGTCAATATTAATATCAGGAAACCACAAAAAATGGTTCTACTGGAGCAAAAGTGCCCTCATTTTCATCACCGTTCAGCCGCAATTCAAATTGTTCCAGTGCATTGCGGGCGGAATAACTGACTTTGCTACGGATGAGATTGGCAAATTCTTGGCGTGGTACTTGTGCCGAGAGCAATACCGATTCATAGCTAAGTGTTCCATCAAAAAGCTCGTCACTGGGTTCGCGTTGATTCATCGCAAATTCACCGGGATTCTGTTTTTTCCGTTGTTTTTCCAGCTTCTTTTCTTCTTTTTCGCGTTTTTTCCGGTCTTTTTCTGTTTCAAAGGGGGTTGAATTTTCTCTTAGACCGAATTTGCGTAATCCGCTGGGGCGTGTATGCGTATCTACAGGAGCAAGGCTTACTCCTACAACAGGCTCATAATCCATCCGAACCAGCACTACTTCTAGTGTATCAATTCCGGGCAACATCTCGGCAGCTTTGACAAGGTACAATGCCGCTTGTGAGCATAGTTGGTCTTCGTAATCTTTGAAATTTGCCTGCAATTTTTTTTGGGTATTATTAGTGGAGCTTATGATTGGCGGAAAAGGCGCTCTGGCTTTAACCTGAAAACGGCGAGTTTCAGGTGAATAGTTCAAATAGGTAATCGGTTGGTCGCAAAGCTCGTACAGCATTAAATCATACATAGCTTGCTGGTCGCGTTTCTCTACTAACTCGACCTGTGCCTTTTCCATCCGGGTAATTACTTCCTTTTGCAAAGATTCTAAAGAGCGTGGGTCAAGGAAAGGCAAGCGTGCATATTGCACATAGAGTTCGAGATGCTCGCCTTCATCTGAGAAGCCAACCGACTCTATCATTCTTTTAGTATTGAAATAAGCCTTATTGATGTAATAATATGGAAGTTCAAGGTCGCGACTGGTGCGTGCGCCTTCTCGCATTATCAGGGCATGCTCGGTGAAATCAATAAAATATCCATCTTCTTTTACGTTAATGCTATAAAGACCACTATTTCCAGTGCGTTTCTGAGGCATGCGTCCATGTGCTACATACCGCCGATTCTGCTTAAAGGACACAACTACCAACCTTTCCAAGCTATGATGGAAAATTCCATTTCTAATTTGCGTTAATTATACCACAGGCTGAACCGGGCTTGAGCTATGCTATAATCAATAAGATTTGTGCTGAAAATCACTTGACATTTAAAATGTCTATAGAAATAAAAATATTGCGGAAGCACGTTTTTGGAGCGTGGAAAAGCTTCAAAAAGCTGGAATATATGACAGTGTGGCAGTGTCGCCTCCGTTACCACACGGGGTCTTTAACGATAGCGATGAACTTCTGGTAAGGCTGGTTTTTCTGCCGGGTGAATACCTGCGCCAGTAGTTCGGAACTCAAACCCGCTACACTGCGTTATATATAATGTTGGGTAGCAATTTTGGCAATTATTTATCTGTCCACCACCAAACATTGTATAATGACGTAGCATTTAGCTAAACAAATTATCAGGCTGAAAGAGGATATACCTCATGACGCAGGCTCAAAGAACCCTTAATAATCGTTATGAATTGATAGCCAAAATTGGCGACGGCGGCATGGCGGTTGTTTTCAAGGCGCTAGACCATAAGCTCAACCGTACAGTTGCTGTTAAAGTCTTAAGAGAAAGCTTTTCCAGCGATCAACAATTTTTATCTCGGTTCAACCGTGAAGCCCAATCTGCCGCTTCTTTGACCCACCCTAATATTGTAAGCGTATATGACGTAGGCGAAGACGGTAATTTTCATTACATCGTAATGGAATATATCGAAGGAGTGAGCCTTAAAGATTATATAACCAGTAACTCACCTATACCGGTTAATCAAGCGGTTGAATTTGCCATTAAAATCAGCAATGCAATCGGCTACGCCCATACCAAAGGACTGATTCATCGAGATATAAAGCCTCAAAATATACTGCTAACTACTGATTTGGATATAAAAGTTACAGACTTTGGTATTGCTAAAGGTTTGGGTGACGCTACATTAACCCAAACTGGCTTTACCCTCGGTACGGTGCATTATTTCTCTCCGGAGCAAGCACAGGGTAAGCCTGCAATGGCACAAAGCGATTTATATTCAATCGGGGTTGTCTTATATGAGATGTTAACCGGGCGCATTCCATTTGAAAGCGATAGTCCGGTGGCGTTGGCTCTAAAGCATATTGAAGAACCGCCACCTTCGCCGCGCCGCTTCAACCCGAACATTCCGGTGCCGCTTGAGCAACTGGTATTGAAGTCGTTGGCAAAGAATCCCACCGCTCGTTTTCAGTCTTCTACTGCTTTTACGCAGGCGCTCAAGGAATTTGCGAAGGCAAGCGAGATGGGTACAATGGCAGTGCCGCGTGTTCCCGGTTCTCCGGGTAATCGCCCTCCCAACGCAAGAGTGGAAGAAGATTTTGCCTCGCCAACTCCGCCCAAGCCCCCATTACGCCGCCCGTCAGACCCGGAGGCTTATTCGGCGTACGCGCAGGGTAGCGGTTACGACCCTAATCAGGAAATGCGCCGCCGTCCTACTACCGGGCAGGGCAATTACCAACCTAATAATTATATTGATAATCAGGGAGATTTGGCGCGTAGATATAATACCCAATCTTCACGCTCTATATCGGCAGAAGACCGCTATGATGAAGACACTTTTTCGAAGCGTAGCTCAGGTTGCGTACCATGGGTAGTGGGCGGCTTGTTAATGGTGATGTTAGCTGGCTTGGTGGTATTGTTCTTCCAATTTCTCTTGCCTGTCCTTACTCCAACAGTAACACCTTCCCCAACTCCCAAACTAGTAATACCTACCCCAACATTAGGACCGGTGGCGAAAGTAGCCGTGCCGGATGTTAGAAATAAGGTATTGGATGAGGCTGAGATTGTTCTGAAAGAAGCCGGTTTGCAACTCGGCACAACCAAAACCCAGTTTGATGATAAGGTTGATGGTGGAAAAATAATAAGCCAGTCTATTGCGCCCAAAGCGCAGGTTGATAAGGGCGCAAAGATAGACCTTGTTATCAGTCAAGGGGTGGATGCGGTAGAATTGCCGCAGCGTTTTGTCAATACTCCCTATGAAGATACCAAAAAAGCCATTGAGGTTTATGGCTTGAAAACGCAACGGGTTGACCAACCTAGCGATTCGATTGGTCCCGGTGCGGTTATCAAAACCGACCCTGAAGGAGGTCCGGGAGTAAAAGTGCCGCGCAGCGCCGTTATCAAAATCTTTGTCAGTACCGGACCGTTGCCTACTGCAACGCCTGTACCACCGACTGTCACGCCTGTGCCACCGACACCTACTGTTAGTCCCACTCCTAAAGTGATGGTGACGGTTCCAAGCGGCTTGGTTGGTAAGAAAGAAGCGGAGGCACTCAAACTGTTGCAGGATGCTGGTTTTACGGTTGAGGTAGTACGGTGGAATCTGGACGATATAAAACGTCAGTTCCCCGGCGATTTGGTGGCGATTGATACTTGGAACAGCCTTAAAGAAGGCGATGCGCTTGGTACAAATCCGTCCTCCGGAGTTAAGTTGGATAAAGGTGCAAAAGTGACACTGGCGGTTAAAAAGCTCTAACATTTTTCTGTTAGTTGCAGATATATAATGCCCTTCTCATTCAGAGGGGGCATTATATTAAAAGAAGTGGTTAGCTGCCCGGTATTAGCACAAGTTTCCCGGTAGTGGCGCGTCCTTCCAAATCAATATGTGCTTGTGCTGCCTGTGATAGCGGATAGGTATGCTCTACCCGCAGCTTTAATTTACCTGATTGCGCCCAAGTCAGCACATCTCCGGCGCGAGAAAGCAGCGCAGTTCTATCGGCGATATAGTGTCCCAACGTAGGGCGAGTCAGGAAATACGAACCGCGCATCAGGATAATAGGGTCTATTGGGGGGACAGCGCCGCTGGATGCGCCGTATAAAACCAGATAACCAAATTGTTTGAGCGAGTTAAGGCTTTTATCAAAAGTGGTTTTTCCCACTGCATCGTAAACAACTTCTACCCCTGCTCCTTCGGTCAACCGCTTAATCTCGGCTTCAAAATCCTGTGAAGTGTAAAGAATAACTTCGTCTGCGCCCGCTTCTTTAGCCAGAACCGCCTTTTCTTCGGTTGATACGGTAGTAAATACCCGCGCTTCCCGCATTTTACACATCTGGATTAATAACAAACCGACCCCACCTGCTCCGGCATGCACCAATACATTATCTCCCGCTTTAACCGGATAGGTGGTGTGGCATAGATAGTGCGCCGTCATACCCTGCAACATTGCCGCTGCTGCATAGCGAAAATCCATTCCGTCAGGAACCGGAACCAGTTTTGAAGCGGGTACAGCCGCATGTTCGGCATAACTACCGGGAACATTAGTGTAAGCTACCCGGTCACCGACTTTAAATTCGGTTACGCCCTCTCCAACTGCTTCTACCACGCCCGCGCCTTCCTGACCGGGTATAAGGGGCAGATTATTGGGATAGCGCCCGGTACGATGATATACATCTATAAAGTTTATGCCACTGGCTGCCAATTTGATAAGCGCTTCTCCGGCTTTGGGAGTAGGATTAGGTACTGCTTTATAGGTTAGAACTTCAGGTCCCCCAAATGTTTCTATTTGAATCGCGTACATGATTCCTCCTTTGAGGCTTTATTGTAGATTTGAGCAATATATCTAAAAAAAACTATGCTGGAATTATACTATCACGCTGAGCTATATGCAGCTCATAAAATAATAAATCCCCTGTGCGTGACTATTCACAGGGGATGAGTGATGTGGAATGGACGTGATTAACGTCAGATATTGTTCATTTGCGCCCGGTTGTTACCGAAAACAGCCCGACTTCCTCAATTCTGCTTTCGACCTGTTTGAAACTGGCTTCTCGCCCCCATGTAGCCATGTCTGCCACCGGGCGGCAGCGCATTACCCACGGTATGCCATCCCGGTTTGGTAATACGTTGGCGATAAATTCAAGCTGCGGGTGGCGATTCTGAGCGGTGTAAAAGATTGCCCCGCCGGGAGCGAGAAATTTGTACAAGGTTTTGAGCGATGTGCGAATGATTTCATCCTCTAGCATCAATTCGTACAGCCCTGAAACTACGATTACATTTGGTGCAGACCCAAGCGTGGCATCTGTAGGCGCGGGATTGAACGCATCGCCCTGTTCATACTGGATGTGCTTAATCCCGGCTTCCTGTGCCTGTTGTGCGCCCTGTGTGACACCTGCCAGCGAGAGGTCGCGGCACAACACTTCGACATCGCCCTTTTCCTCGCCGATTTCCTGCAATAGCTCCTGAAGGTAGCGACCGGGTCCGGCTGCAACATCGAGAATACGAGTCTTGATTCCATCAGCGCGATTTTTTTCAATTTCAGATTTCAGCATTTGTTTCAGCACTGCACGCCGCGCCCGGATGCCTCTCCAACCTATTGAATTCAGGTAGTAGCGATCCACCAGTTTACCGACTAGCAATGTTCCGTGCGCTTTATTTACATACACGTAGTCAAGCATGTTGCCGCTATCGAAGCCGTAGCGGAAACCAAGGCGAACGCCTTTGCTGGTACGCCCGAAGGTGGAGAACCCTGCTTTCACCACTGCCCATTTAATTTTTCCAAAAAAGCCCGGTTTTCGCACTTCAACTTCATTCGCTTTTGGTTGGTTAACTGTATTAGTATTAAAGGTTGTCATTTTGATGCCTCTTTCTCTTGAAATTTTATTGATTAAAGACCGATGAGTGTTTCTAACCTTGACAGGTAGAAAACTAGGGGAGCTACAAATAGCAAGCTATCTATCCGGTCGAGCAACCCTCCGAAGCCGGGAAGGAAATTGCCCGCATCTTTTACTCCACTTTGCCGCTTTAGCAATGATTCAAATAGGTCGCCGCATACACTACCGACTGCAATTCCTAACGAAAGCAGGAAAAGCAACCACCAAGCCATTCCGGTGAGAGCGAAAGAGAATAGCGCGATTGCAATTCCTGCCCCCATCAAGTTACCGACTACCCCGCCCCATGTTTTGTTTGGGCTGAGTTTAGGAGAAAGTTTGGGACCTCTCAGCGTTTTGCCGCCGCAGAATGCGCCTATATCGCTCAACGCTACGCCAAGCCCTATTGCGAGGGTTAAGCCGGGTCTTTGTCCGGTTTCGAGCGCTAAGAGATGCGCTGGAAGCCATCCTGCATATAGATAAGCCGAGAACCCGCTTGAGGCTGCCATAAAACGTTCTTTAAGTTCGTGTTCCCCCTTCAGGGGCAGCAATGCCACAAATGCCCAGAAGAAGAAAGCGATGGCGGGCGCGATAACTATTTCAGTAGAACCCCCAACCAACACCAGTATTAGTGTTAACCAACCACATAGCACCGCGAGATATTGGTGCATTTTCGGCAGGCTAAACAACTTTGCGTATTCGGCAATTCCCTGCCAGATAATGAAAGCTACCATCGCGGCGGTGGTTAGCGCTCCACAAAGCGCAGCGCCACCATAAACAAAGGCGATGATGAGCCACGTGCGGTAACGCTGCCACAGCACATGTCGAGGAGTGCGTCCGGCAGCAATTGTTCCACCACCAGTTACTTCAAGTTGCTTTTGCCTCAAACTAACCAACGCCAGAGCCATACCACCTAGACTAAACAAGAGGGTCAGTACCGTTATGACCGGGATTATAACCGGATTATCGAGCGGGTTTGTCACAATTTCCGCTTTCATTTCTGTCCATCCTTTGCCGGGTTCAAATCCCGGTAGCTCCAACGAAATCGCTGTACGATAGTAATCAGTATTCCGATGCCAAAGACCACCAGCAGCCAGTTCCAAGCGGTTGCTCCAAAGAAGGCGACAAAAGGCGAGAATAGCGCCAGATAAATCATGCGGTCGGCTTTAGCCAGTAATCCGCCAAACTGCCGTTTTCCTCCGGCAGCTTTTGCAGCCGTGCCGAGGTAGCTATTCAACAGCGCCAATACCAGCACTCCCCATCCCAGTGGGACGATTACTTGCGGATTCAAAGCCAGCCCAACCAATACCAGCAAGTCGGCAACTCGGTCACTGAATTCGTTGTAAAGCTCACCCCATGGGCGAGCCTTGCCGGTGCGACGCGCTACCAATCCATCTAGGGCGTTCGCCGCAATCCGGGCAATGACCAGCGGGGCTACTACCAACGCCAGCCACGACCAGTGAGCCGAAAAATAAAGGGCTATTCCCGCTAACCCTGCAAATGCCACACCACTCAGGGTTACATAGTCCGGGTGAACCTCTCGCTTGACCAGAGCATCTTCTATGCCTTTCAAGCGTCTTTGCCACCATGGTTTTATAGAATAAATGCCGCCAAATTGCTTTAACATTTATGTACCTAGCCTTTTAAGCTGCTCGATTATGAGTGTCAATTGTTTCTACGCCCGCCATTCGGCGTAACTGCTGCTCCATCGCGATGTTGATTTCTGTTGTGCTGGCAGTTTCGGAAAAGCGCATCGGTTCGCCAAAAATTACGGTGATATGATGGTGGCGAGGGAAGCGTGCGCCCTTTGGCATTGCCTCAAAAGTGCCTTCGAGGTGTATAGGTACTACCGCCACGCCGCTGTGTTTCACCAAATGAGCCGCACCCTTTTTGAAGGTGTGCAATTGCCCGTCAACGCTTCGAGTGCCTTCCGGGAAAATCAAAATGTTTTTGCCGTCTTTCAACAGGTGTTGAGTTTTCATCAGGCTGGTAAAACAACCATCGCCTTTTCGAGAAAATGAGATGCAATTGAACAGGGTGCTGACCAACTTGCCTTTCCAACCGTTGCTATAGAAGTAATCGTTGGCGGCGGCGACTTTGGTTTGAAGTCGTTGCTTGCCCGGTAGCGCTTTCAAGATTGAGAGCGTATCCAGATGGCTGGAGTGATTAGCGATGAATACTACCGGGCTATCCAGATTAGTTAGGTTTTCTTCTCCGTGTACCTCTACCGGAACGATTGCTCGCATTGCCGGGTAGAAGGTAACTTTTCGGATTGCTTCCCCGATGTGGGGCTGCATCATTTCAAAAGCTTGTATTATTATGGTTTTCATCGCTTTACCTCGTTTATTCTTTGTTGTCTGTTGCTTGTCGTTTGTTCTTTTTCTACTACCACCATACCTCTAATAGACCTGTCATTTACAGGTTTTGGGCTGTTATAAACTGGAAAATTACTGCCATTTACTGCCAACTTGAGTTTAAAGCCACAGAATCGGGTTTTTAGTGGTAGGGAAAAGAGATGGTATTTGTAAGAAAAGGGTAGAGGCGGGTGAAAAGCAGAAATAAAAAAGAGCCGGGCAGTTAACCCGGCTTTGCAGTTGTTAACAATCCAGTTCGCCTCGTAACACGGTGATTGCTTTGCCAAGTAGTCTGGTTCTATCGCTTTCCACTATGACTTGCACCACTCCACCGCGTGCGGAAGCCTGATAAGCAATAAATTCACTTTTGCCGAGCTTTGCTTGCCAATATGGAGCAAGGCAGCAATGCGCCGACCCTGTAACCGGGTCTTCATTTACGCCGGAGGCTGGCGCAAAGAAGCGCGATACAAAATCATAGTTAGCCGAGGCACGCGCCGTTACTATAATTCCGCGTGTTTCGATACGCGCAAGCGCGGTCATATCGGGTTTGAGCAACCTAACCGCTTCTTCAGAGTCAAGCTCAACAATGTAATCCATGCGATTTTGCCCTACGAAAAGAGGTGTACCGCCGAGAATCGAGGCGAAATCAGGCGGATTTGCAACCGGAACGGCAGGTTCAAGCGGAAAGTTAAGCTCAATCCAGTTGCCTTTAAGGTTGGCGGTGAGCAAGCCGCTACGGGTATAGAATTTAGCTTGCTCTTGCGGTTTAAGATGCCCTTCTTGCCAAAGTATATGGGCGCTGGCAAGAGTGGCATGCCCACACAAATCCACCTCAAGCGTGGGAGTGAACCAACGCAGACGATAACCGTCACTTTCTGGGAGGAGGAAAGCGGTTTCGGACAGATTCATTTCGCGTGCCACATTATGCATCCACTCGGTTTCTTGTGGTGCAGTTAATACACATACAGCGGCGGGATTGCCGGAAAAAGGTATATCGGTAAAAGCATCTACCTGTACAATGCGTTGTCCCATCTTAATCCTCTCTATAACTCTCTAAGAAAATCTTCCAACCTTTGCAGGGCTTCGGGCATATTTTTGCGTCCAAAACCAAGCCTAAAATTATTGCTATTTCCATCGTACAACGTGCCGGGGAGCAGCAAAACGCCTTTTTTTTCTACCAACTTGCGGCAGAAATCGGTCACTGGCAAGTCCTTTTGCAAGTGGGGGAAGGCAATCGGTCCGGCAAGCGGTTTTTGCCACTGGAAATAATCTTGCCATTGCTCGAAAAAGCGGTCAAGTAGTGGCAGATTCTTCTGAATTATTCCCACATTTCGCGCTAGAATTTTCTCGCTGTGCCGAAGGGCAAGCGTGGCGAGAAATTCGCTCGGTGCGCTATTGCAAATAGTTGTATAGTCCTTGAAAGATGCGCTTTGTTTGAATATCTCGCGATTCTGAGTAGCTATCCAACCGATTCGCAAACCCGCCAGCCCATAGGCTTTGGACATTACCCCTAGTGAAACGGCGTTTTCGTAGAGGTCACAGGCGGCAGGCAAACGGGTTTGCAAATCGTATTCCAGTAACCGATATACCTCATCCGAAAATAGTAACATGTTGTGGCGACGCGCTATTTCAATGAGACGCTCGAAATCAGAACGGTTCATCAAGTAACCGGTAGGGTTGTGCGGACAGTTGATTACGATTGCCCGCGTATTCGGGCGAATAGAGCTTTCCAGAAAATCTAAATCCAGACTCCAGCCCGATTCTTCCTGTGCTTGCCAGCGCGTAACCTCACAGCCGATTGCGTCCGCTATCTCAAAGAGTGACTGGTATGAGGGGTAATGTACAATAAGGTGGTCGCCTTTTTCTAGCACCGCGTTCATGAAAATAAAGATGGCTTCTTCCGCTCCGCTAAAAACCAGCGTTTGGGAAGGCTCAATCTGTTGATATAAACCAGCGATACTGGCTCGAAGCGCAGGATTTCCCGCAGATTCGGTATAGCCCAGCCATAGCCCATGCATTTCTTCTGCTGCTTCCGGTTCGTAAGCCAGCAAATCTTTTATTGACATAGACTCAAGGTCAGAAGAACAGAGCAGATAGGAGGCTTTGAACTCCCAATCGGCGAAATAGCGTTCCAGTTTGAAATCCGGTAGCTTCATAATTCCACCTATTTAACTTGGCGAAACAGCCAAACCGCTAAAACCCCGATTATCATTGCCAACAACAGGTTACGGGTACGCACCGCAATTGCCCCGGTCAGTATCCCCGCTGCCAATTCCGCCAAACCGCCTGTAAAAAGGGCGGGAGCAATCATTGAAATAAAAACTGCGCCCGGCACATAGCGCAAACCCGCCTCAACTCGCGGCGAAAGTTTTATTCGCCCCATCATCCAGAGACCGCCGCTGCGAGTGGCATATGTTACCAGTCCCATGCCTAGAATTATCAGGAAAACTTCAAGATTTACGTCCATACGTCCATGCTCCCATAAGGCTTCCGGCAAACCCTCCTGCCAATATGTACCATTTACCCGGCAATGCCTGTGAGACAACGATTGCAACCAACGCTGCTATTCCCCACGGCAATAAATCTCCTTTTCCTCGCCATAGTCCCAACAACAGAGCGATAAAAACGGCGGTAAAGGCAAAATCTAAGCCGTATTTAGCAGGGTCTTGCACCACACCTCCTAGCAGTTGCCCCGCTATAGTAGAGCTATTCCAAGCTATAAAGGCTACGATGCCGCTCCCCAGCAAAAAACCGGCGTTGCGTCTGCCGTTCATATATTCGCCCATAGTCAAAGCCCAGCTTTCATCAGTCATGAGATAGGCGGTGAGGTAGCGTTTAAGGGGGCTTACTTGGGAGAACCAAGGATAGAGGGCTGCGCCCATCAAAACGTGACGCAAGTTGATAATCAAGGTGGTGATAATGATGCTGGCAGCAGGTAAAGGCGCAATCCACATGCCTAGTACCGCAAATTGCGCCGACCCAGCATAAACTAGGCTGCTCATTAAGAGGGCTTCGAAGATGTGCAAACCCGCTTGACCGGATAGCACTCCGAAAATCAGTCCATACGCAAATATACTTATACCCACGGGAAAAGTGCGCCGGATTCCGGCGATTACCCCGCGCAAGTCATAGGTTACAGGTTCTACTTTGGTTGGTTTTTCGTTGCTTGTTTGTTCAGACATGCCCCAAGTATAGCAAAAGACTTGAGGCATGTCCTGATATATTTGGCGGATTTATTTGGGAATATGTGCCGACTTTACCGATGTCCGGTTTCCAGCCAACTCCCAATGATTTCGAGAAGGTATGAACTATCTTTTGTGTCAAGCTCATAATCCATATCTGTCGGAATTAAAAGTGTATCGCCTTTATTCAAGGGCTGTGGCATAAATTCGTCTGTTGGAGAGCGTATTTCGCCTTCGCCACCTAGCACGGTCAGCAAGGTAAAACTTCTAGGCGCAGCTTTAAGCTGAGCTTGTTTTTCAATCTGCCATAGAGTAGCGGTGAAAAAGTCACAATCCACCAACTCCGTAGCCCAGTAACCTTCATGTCTGACACCTTCCGTATGAGAGACCTTGAAATTACGGGAAGTTAGGTCTATAGCTTGTACGCCCTTTTCCACGTGCATTTCGCGTCCTACTCTGCCCCAATCGTACAGGCGGTAGGTAATGTCACAATCTTGCTGCAATTCGTAAACTATAATTCCTTCGGTGAGGGCATGCACCGTACCGGCGGGCAAAAACACCACATCTCCTTTTTTTACCGGTGTGCGTTGCACGAAGCGCAACAGGTCATCCCGGCGAATGGCTTCCGCCAACTCTTCGCGACTGGCAGAAATATCATTCAGGCTATAGCAGATTTCTGCGCCTTCTTTCGCTTCTATGACATACCAGAATTCGGTTTTCCCGAAGGGGTAATTTTCCAACCTTTGCGCCATTGCATCATCAGGATGAACTTGCACCGAAAGATTCTGGTGGGCATCTATGAACTTAACCAGCAGTGGAAATTTGGGATAGCTCATTGCTGCTGCACCAAACAAGGACGCGCCATAGGTATCGAAAAGCTCGGCGAGTTTTTCACCGCAGAAATCGCCATTAATAATGATGCTATTGGAATAGGCTTCCCAGCTTTCACCGAGATTAGCCCTTTCCGCGCCTTTGCGCCCCAATTTGTTTGCCAACCAACGCCCACCCCATACAACTTCTTTGACATATGGCTCAAGCCGGAGTGGGTATTTGGTAATAGCAGAAACCGTTTCTTTGTTTATATTATTGCTCCATTATATTCAAGCCGTATTTCAAGAAGCTTCCGAAGGCTTCTCGCAGCTGTTTTTCGTATTCGCTTTCGTTGCGAAAACTCCACCAATAATCGGGTTTTGTGCCGGGAATTAAATTGCTCAAACGGGTTTCAAAACCGCCGCTACTTCCAAACAAAGGACTTTCACCAGCGTTTTTCACCAAATTGATGGTGAAACGGCGCGGCGGTGGTGTAAGCATTACGGTGGTAGAAATTTGCACATCCACAAAGCAAGTTTGCGCTCCGATGATTGTCCGCCGGAAAACAAACGAGAACTGTTCTGGTCCGGGTTGGCTTACATCTTCGGCAAATCCATAGTGATACGGCGCAAGCAACTCTTGTCCAATTTTGATGACGCTCTCTCGATAGAATACGCCCCATTCATTCTGATTCAAAAGGTTATATTCGGTATCTAAATACAACACCAACCCTTTTATAGCCTTTGGCGACCAGAAAAATATTTCCCAACTCTTTTTCTCGTTGAGATGGGCAGGTGGGTAATCCGCAATTTCGGTAAGAGCAGTACGGGCATCGGGTTGCCATTGCCGGGCGATTATTATACCTCGTTTGAAAGCTTCGGTAGCATCTGCCCAGCTTTCAGAATCGTTCAATTCTGGTTCTTCGAGATTAAAAAAGCCCATGATTAATCAAATAGCTCCGCATAGAAACCCCGTATATAATCCGGGAGCAATTCGGTTTTGCCCATAACGCCACTGGCTAGTCCAGCGTATTGTTCCCAATCAATTACGGTTCCGTCCGCTTCAAACATTCCTTTGAAACCGGTTAGCGCCTCCCCATTTTCATAAACACGAGCTAGTTCTTGAGCGCGGCGGTAACGGTGGTCGGTTTCCTCTGAAAGCCGCCTGACCATTGCTGAGAAAGCTTTGCGTACCTCTGGGTCTTTTCGCAATTCATGCCACCAAGCATGCGCCAATTCGTGAATGGCGGCTTCTTCCTGTGCCGTTTGCAGTTCGACTAATTTGCTATCAGGATACCACCCGCCGCCGCCGTGTGTACTGTGAGGGTTTTTCACTTCGATGCGAACACCGTAGTATTGCAACCACTCCCAAGCACGTTCGCGAATGGGAAGCGGCGGTATGTCAGGATGCACTTGAACCATAGGGCTATCTTCTGTCACTTAGTGGCTCAACTATAACTGCTGTGCCGTAAGATAGCACTTCGGTGATACCGTCAGATACTTCGTTTGCATCGTAATGCATACCAACAATCGCGTTTGCGCCTATCTGAGCAGCGTGTTGAATCATTAACTCAAAAGCTTCTTCTCGCGCTTTCTCGCAAAGCTCAACATAGATGCTGATTTTGCCTCCCACCAACGCTTGGAAACCTGCTCCGATATTGCCGATTACGCTGCGGCTACGTACTGTTATGCCACGTACCACACCGAAATAGCGTACAATCCGAAACCCCTCGAAACTAAAGGCGGTTGTAACCATTCCGCGATCTAGGAAACTGGGCGGTGGCATACCCGGTCCCTGTTGCGGTGGGAAACCGCCGGGTCCCTGATTATATCCACCGGGCGGCGGGGGCGGGAAATTGCCGGGCGGCGGTTGATTATAAGGTGGCTGCATCAGTTTTGCTCCTTACTTTACATTTTACAAGTCAAAAAATGACTAGAATCACTCCTGAATTGAGAGAACTACTTCTCTTTAAAATTATAGCATATAGTTAAACCCCTTCTTTGACATTACACGTACAATTGCTATAGCGCTTTGAAAAGAGCTTACAACGATCTGGGTATAAAACCGCGTTAGATGGTCTATTCGTCCCGGTTGTAGTAAAATATCATACTGTTTGGCAGATTAAACGTATAAATCAACAAAGCGTCCCGAAAGTGAGGATTGGCTCGAAAATGATAGTTATGAAATTTGGTGGAACTTCTGTAGGAAGCGCAGAGCGGCTCCGCCATGTAGCAAAGTTGGTCGGTGGTTATCTGGAGTTAAAGCCGGTAGTAGTAGTTTCGGCTATGGCAGGTACAACCGATTGGTTATTAAATACTGCTCGCCAACTTGCCGAGTCCAATCCTAGCGTCGGTACCAGCGCCGATAAATTAATCGCCGAATTCCATAGCCGCTACCATCAGGTTGTGGATGAAACGATAGATAATCCCGATATACGTTCTTCCCTACGCAGCGAAATTGCTACACTCTTGCACCAACTGTTAAGGCTCTTCACCGGTATCGAATTATTGGGGGAGGTTAGCCTGCGTTCGCTGGATGCAGTAGCAGCTTTCGGTGAAAAATTATCCAGTACCATACTCGCGGCTGCTCTTCGAGATATAGGTTATAAATCCGAAGCAATCAGCGCTACTACCTTGATTGAAACTGACCGTACTTTTACCAGTGCAGTACCACAAATGGAACAAACCACTTTAAAGTGTCGCGAGAAACTGATTCCCTTGGTAGCGCAAGGTTCTATACCAGTGGTTACGGGCTTTATCGGCGCAACCTCCGATGGTATTACTACTACGTTAGGGCGTGGCGGTAGCGATTATAGCGCCAGCATAATCGGTGCAGCTCTGGATAGTGAAGAAATCTGGATTTGGACTGATGTTGATGGGGTAATGTCTGCCGACCCACGCCTAGTATCCAACGCGCGTTCTTTGCGGAGAATCAGTTATGCTGAGGCAGGCGAACTTAGCTATTTTGGCGCAAAGGTAATCCATCCCTTAACGGTGATGCCTGCGGTTGAAAAGAATATTCCGCTTTATATCAAAAACACGATGAATCCGGAATTTCCCGGTACTCGCATTGACAATCCAAAAGAGTCAGCCGAAGGGGTGGTCAAAGCTGTCACTAGCGCACGCAATCTGGCTTTGATTACGGTGTCGGGTGGCGGTGTTCTAACCGTACCCGGTATTGCAGCTCGTACTTTTGCCCGTGTGCATGACCATAACGCCAACGTGCTGATGATTAGCCACGCCAGCAGTGGTCACGACCTTTGCTTTGTGTTAGAAAAGCAGGTTGCCCCTTCGG
This sequence comes from Candidatus Chlorohelix sp., assembly GCF_037138995.1. Classification (NCBI taxonomy): domain Bacteria; kingdom Bacillati; phylum Chloroflexota; class Chloroflexia; order Candidatus Chloroheliales; family Candidatus Chloroheliaceae; genus Candidatus Chlorohelix; species Candidatus Chlorohelix sp. Next base: position 80,633 of record NZ_JBAXHI010000003.1, read on the forward strand.
TTGTTGCCAGTCTTAACCGTGAGTTTGACCGTGAAATTCACCGTAAGGAAATTGACCCGATTAGTCTTGACGATAATATTGTAATTGTTGCGGTGGTAGGGGCTGGTATGCGCGGTACTCCCGGTGTGGCAGGACGCTTGTTCAGTACGCTTGGTCGCAAGAATATCAACATTATTGCGATAGCACAGGGCAGTAGCGAATTGAATATCAGCCTTATTACTTCTGTCTCAGATGAAAAAGCAGCGGTTCATGCAATTCATGATGAGTTTATTTCGCTGACAGGGTTGGGAAAAAGCATGCGATACCAACCGGCAAAGTAATAAATCCGGTATTTGGTAGCTGGAAAGACATTTATTCTGGGTTTAAAAAGGGCAATAGCGAAATGTTACTGCCCTTTACCATTTTTAGACCGATTCTGAGCTTGAAACTGCCTTTACAATCCCTTTTAGGGTAGCAAGCTTAGATTCGAAGCTATTTAACTGGAACGCTCCATCTTCTCTTGTATCAAGGTTTATATATCCCTGATAGCCATTTTCCCACATTGTTGCAAGCAGTTTTTTCAACTCGCTTTGTTCAAGGGTTTCAGGACTCTGGAATAGGCTGTTTTCCAGTTGCACGTAGGTATATTGGGCTAACATCGGTTCATACGCTTCGCTCAACGGCTTTTCGCCTACTTCCATGAATTGCGCCGGATTAAAGGAGGTACGCAAGTTGCTACTGGCAACCTCATAGATGATATGCTTGCATCGCGCCGCTTTATCCCCGATATAACCCGGCGCATTTTCGTGAAGCATAATTATTCCCCACGGTTGTGCCTGTTCCGCCAGTTCACTGAGACGCTTGATTGCTTCTGCCAGTTGCTCTGGGTTTGTACCGTCACCCTTGAAGGAACTAACTTTAATGTAGCTTGCTCCAAACCAGTCTGCAACTTCAAGCATTCGTTCAAATTTGAGTTTTTCGGACTCGAAAGCGTCTCCGATTCCAATTGTACCAATCTGAGAATTGACTCGACTGATAGCCAACTCGGTTTGTTTAAGAATTTTTTCTAATTGCTTCAGGTCTTCGTTGGTAAGCTCGTAAAGCTCCTTACCCCATGCACTGGCAAGGTCAATTCCGGTAATGCCAGCTTTTTTCAGGGATTCAAAAAGGGTGGTCGGGTCGTCCTGTGATAAATTCAAACTGGTACTGTAGGAAAAAAGAGGTTTGGGCTTCTGGTTCTGGGTTAAAAATCCGAAATCCAATTCAGGTTCAAATGACATAGTCTGACTCGCTTTTGTTTGGGCTTAGAACAATTAACGTTGATATGATAATTTTATCACACATAAAATTTACGCCGTTGCGCTTTATGCTATAATTTAAGCAGAGGTGTTATAAAATGTGCGGTAACTGGCGCAACATTCTTACAAATCTTATAGAAAATACCTCCTTACGGGTTGCCTTGCGATGTAATGCAATTATTGCCTCTCTTTCTTGGCACTAGCGGTTCTACCTCCCCCGAAAGGGCTTTTAGCATACCCCTTGAGACGGGCTTTCTACTTTCCTTTAGCAAATTGAAGCTAACCGGCTTTAGTGCGCGGAAATATGTTATGCTATAATAATTAACCGAAATGGAGGATACCGCAGGGTGTACGATAAGTTAGAACAAATACAACAAAGATACGAACAATTAGGGCAATTTATGTCTGACCCCGCTACTATTGGGGACAGCGAAAAGATGCGAACCTACGGCAAAGAGTATTCCGATCTTGAATCGATTGTGGAAAAATTTCGAGAATACAAGATTTCAATTACCTCTCTTAAAGAAGCCGAACAGCTTACCAATGACAAAGAAATGGCAGAACTCGCTCGTGAAGAGGTTGAGCAACAAAAGCAGCTAAGCGAAAGATTAATGCAGGAAATCATGGTTTTACTGCTGCCCAAAGACCCCAATGATGAGCGCGATATAATTGTTGAGATTCAGGCGGGGGCTGGTGGAGATGAAGCCGGGCTATTTGCCGCCGACCTGTTCCGTATGTACCAGCGCTATGCAGAAAAAAAGGGCTGGAAAATAGATGTGATGGATGGCAATATTTCCAGTCTGGGTAATATTAAGGAAGTTGTTTTTGAAGTAAAAGGTAAAGGCGCATATAGCCACTTCAAGTATGAAAGTGGGGTTCACCGGGTGCAGCGTGTTCCTGCTACCGAAGCGAACGGGCGCATTCACACCTCCACTGCTAAAGTAATCGTTTTACCTGAACCGGACGAGGTGGATATTCAAGTACGTGACGAGGATATACGCATTGACGTATATCGTAGTACCGGGCATGGCGGTCAGAGCGTAAACACTACCGATAGTGCTGTGCGTATTACCCATATGCCCACCGGATTGGTAGTAACCTGCCAAGATGAGAAAAGCCAGTTAAAAAACAAGGCGAAGGCTATGCAAGTGTTACGCGCCCGTCTTTACGAAGCAGAAATGAACAAACGCCAGAGTGATTTGCAGGAGCAACGACTTAGCCAAGTTGGTACTGGCGACCGCAGCGAGAAGATACGCACCTACAATTTCCCGCAGGATAGGGTTACTGACCACCGGATAAATTTGAGTTTGAGTAACTTGCCGGGTATTCTGGAAGGCAAAATAGATGATCTTATCAATACCTTACAAACCACCGATCAGGCGGAGCGGTTGCGTTTTGCCGGGGTGGGCTAATCTCAGGCTTTTGTTATGACTCAGAGGGTAAAAGATTTACTTGCCAGAGCAGTACAGCGACTGGTAGAGGTGCGTGATAATACCGCCCAACTGGATGCTGAGGTACTTCTTAGGCACAGGTTGGACTTGAGTCGCGCGGAATTATATGCGCGGCTTAATGATGAGATGGATGACCGCACCTCGCAGGAATATTATCTGCTGGTTGAGAGACGCGCTCAGGGTGAACCCGTAGCCTATATTACTAATACCCGCGAGTTTATGGCGTTAGACTTTTATGTGGATAAGCGGGTGCTGGTGCCACGTCCCGAAACCGAATTGCTGGTTGAGTTTGCCATCAGCAAGCTTCAGGAAAAAGGGTGGCTTGATCAGGAGATTGTGCTGGTAGATGTGGGTACCGGAAGCGGTATCATTGCGGTGTACCTTGCAATTCGTTTTCCGAATTTGCATGTCTATGCCACCGATATTAGCGATGAAGCTCTTGAAGTAGCGACAATTAATGCTCGCCGTCATGGGGTAGCGGCACGTATCAAGCTCTTACATGGCAATCTGATAGAACCTTTAGATACTAAACCCAATATTATTATCTCAAATCCCCCTTACACTGTAATATCGCAGGTAGAGCCGAATGTAGCCCGTTTCGAGCCTAATATTGCGCTGGATGGCGGACCTAAAGGGTTGGCGATTTTCAGAGAATTGTTCACACAGGCAAAAACTGGTCTAACTCGTCCCGGTTTTATTGCGCTTGAAATCGGCGCAGACCAAGCCAACGATGTGCAGAATCTTAGCAAGCATTTCTTTCCTGACTCGCATGTTGAAATTCATAAAGATTATGCAGGACTCGATCGTGTAGTAATTATTGACGTAGCGCAAGAGATTACACCGGAAATTACTGGAACTCGGACAGGCACAGAAAATGAGTGAAAAAGCAGTGCAGCCAAATACTCAACCGTTAGTTGCAGGAGATAAGAGGCTCTCGGTAATCATTCCTACATATAATGAACAGTTGCATATCACAGAGTGCCTAGACAGTCTTTTAAACCAGACCTTGCCACCTGAAGATTATGAATTGATAGTGGTGGATGATGGTTCAAAGGATAAAACCCCCCATATCTTGCAAGAATATGCTAATCGGTTGCCTGAACGAGTTAAATTTCTAAAGCAAAAACATGGTGGACCTGCGCTCGCTCGAAACTGGGGTTCAACTCACGCACGCGGCAAGATGTTGAGTTTTTTAGACGCAGATATGAAGTTTGCTTCAGATTTCTTAGAAAAGCTTATCACTCCTATTGAGAAGGGTGAAGCGGTTGGCACTTTCACGCTTGATGAGTTTGTTGCTAATTCCGATAACCTATGGTCACGTTCATGGAGCGTGTGCTACTATCTCCCGGTAAATTGCCGTGTACCGTCCGATTTGAAGGAAGAAGAAAGCACTGTTTTTAGAGCTATCAGCCGCAAAGATTTCTGGTCGGTAGGCGGCTTCGATAGTACCGGTTATCATGATGACCATACTGTAGCCAAAAAGCTGGGAAAAACAGCCAGCCGCGTAGCCGGTGCGCTTTGCTATCATTATAATCCGGGTTCAGCCGAGGAGGTTTTTGCCAGCGCCCAATGGATAGGCAAGAGTGATAAACAGCCTAATTCCACCAAAGAATGGCTCAGACGCTCGCCGCCGGGCGCTTTGAAAAGGGGAATAGCCCGCGCCATTGAAGAAAAAGAGCCTTTCTATATAATTTTTGAACAAGTATATAGCTTAGGCATATTAACTGGCATGTTCTGGCGAAATATATTGCACCGTGACCATTCTCGATGAGCAATTTCTCCGTTGTAATTGTCAGCTATAATGTTGCTGTCTTGCTTGAAGATTGCCTGAACAGCCTGTATTCTGATGTACCTGAAGGCGTTAACCTCGAAGTAGTGGTGGTGGATAATGCCAGCCACGATGGCAGCGCAGAACTAGTCAAGCAGAAATTCCCACAGGTTTTTGTAATCCCCAATTCTGAAAATTACGGTTTCCCGGTAGCCTGTAATCAGGGATGGCAGCGTACAAACGGCGACTATGTTTTTTTTCTAAATCCCGATGCCCTCCTTGAACCGGGCGCAATATCTACGTTGCTAACCTTCATGGCGCAACATTCTCGCGCCGGAATCTGTGCGCCGTTGCTGCGTTATGGTGATGGCAGCCTCCAATCCAACCGACGACGCTTTCCCTCATTTAAACTGGCTCTGATAGAAAGTACCGTTTTACAACGTAACTGGCTTTTCAAAAACTCACCTTTGCTTAAACGCTACTATTTTGAAGATGTGCCGCTTGATTTTGCCCGTCCGCAGGAAGTGGACTGGCTTGTTGGCGCTGCATTTATAGTTAGGCGCGAAATACTGGAGCAAATCGGCGGTTTTGACGAACGTTTCTTTATGTATAGCGAAGAAATGGATTTGTGCCGTCGCGTTAAATCGGCGGGTTGGGAAGTATGGTTTGAGCCAAACGCCGTTGTAACCCATCTGGAAGGGCGCAGCAGCGCTCAGGATGTGCCGCGTCGCCATATCAACTTTAACACCAGCAAGGTGAGCTATTTCCGTAAACATAATGGGGTGTTGGCAGGTTGGGCGTTAAGGCAGTATCTATTAATGACCTATCGCTACCAGTTTCTTGAAGAAGGCGCAAAATTAATATTGCGGCATAAGCCACAACTGCGCCGTGAACGCTTGTCTCTGATTAGAGCGGTATTGGCAACCAAACTCCTACCGGGCAAATTCCCGCGCCCGTCTTTCAGCAAAGGGATTTGTTTGTTGAGCGCAGAATTTCCGCCCCAACCTGGTGGCGTTGGTGATTATACAGCTTGCTTGGCAAGTGAATTGGCTCAGGTTGAGCCAGTGCGAGTGCTAACCGGAGTACGGGATAAAGAAGAACAGTCGGTAGCTCAAACTTATCGGGTAGTACGTCCTGTCAAGGAATGGAATTGGGGTAGTTTACGCCAAATTGCTACCTATCTGGAGCAATATCCTGCTGATGTACTGAATATCCAGTACCAATCCGGCGCATACGAATTACACCCTGCCGTTAATTTCTTGCCGCTTTACCTCAAGCGCAACTTGGGCAGAACTTGCCCTCGTATTGTGACTACTTTCCATGATTTGCGCGAACCTTATCTGTTTCCGAAAGCAGGAAAAGTAAGGCGTTGGGTAAATCTCAGGCTGATGAAAGACAGCGATGTGGCGGTGGTAACAAATGAGGAAGATTACCACAACGCGCTTGAAGGCGGAGTTTCTGTGTCCCATCTGAAATTAATTCCGATTGGAAGCAATATTACGCCACTTGAAATTCTAAACGATGCGGAGAAAAAGATAGAGCGAGGGAAATGGGGCGCGGGTGATGCTGATTTTCTAGTCGGTTATTTCGGGTTGTTGAACCATAGCAAGGGCGTTGATAATTTGCTGGACGCGCTTTCGCTATTGAAGAACGAAAAGGGCTGGAAATTGGTGATTATTGGAGGCAGCACCGGCGAAACGGATGTTACCAATCATCCCTACGCTCTCCAGCTTTTTGCCCAAATCGAGCGGCTAGGTTTGGCTGAATACCTTCACTGGACGGGATACCTTTCGCCTACTGAAACTTCCTGCGCCCTATACGCCCTCGATGCTATCGCTTTGCCTTTTCGAGATGGGGCTAGTCTGCGGAGGGGCAGCCTGATGGCGGCTTTAGCGCATGGTATTCCGGTTCTTACTACTAACCGCAATCCTGCTTCTGAGACGTGGCTGACAAACTCGTTAGCTTATGCTAACATCCGCGAAGCTCTGAGTTTGCTAGAGAGCAGCGTTTTAAGCGTTGCGCTCGAAAACCCCACGGCATTGGCAGAAGCTTTGCGAAAGTTGCGGACTGAACCTGATTTACGCGCTTCTCTTTCCAGCCATGCTTTGGATTTTAGCCGCCATTTCGATTGGCAAACCATCGCTAAATCCTTTCTGGAGGTCTTTTCCGCTTGTTAAATCGTTCCAGACTTGTACCTACCAATGCCTTTAAAAAAGGCTGGGAAGCGCTTTCACACCGTTCAATTCAATTAGAATGGCTTGCGGTTATTTTACTAACCGGGTTGGCTTTTTTGGCGCGTCGCAATAGCCTTGGCAACCAATCACTTTGGTTTGATGAAGCTGACCTAGTGGCGCGAGCTTCCGATAATCTTGGGAAAATCCTCGAAAATTTCTTCAAAGCGGGTGAAAATGGTCCGCTCTATACTCTATTCATGCATTTCTGGATTCAAATTTTCGGGAATAGTGAGTTGGCAGTGCGTACTCCTTCACTGCTGGCGGGTACAGTCGCAGTTCCATTGCTTTATCTGGCGGCGCGTAAACTGGGTGGGGCAAAGGTGGCGCTTCTTGCGGCTTTGCTGCTTACGCTTTCGCCCTATAACGTATGGTATTCACAAGATGCTAAGATGTATCCGCTGGCGCTTTGCCTGACTCTTGCTTCAGCTTGGCTCTTTCTGAAAGCTTTGGAAGACCCCCGCTGGCGTTGGTGGCTTGCCTATATCATTATTACTACACTTGGTTTTTATATCCACGTGATGGCAGCTATGCTTGTGGGAGTAGAAATCGCCTATTATTTCGGCTTGCGCTGGTACAAGAAACCGCATAGCAGTTATAGCGGGAAGCGTACCCTGCTTTCGTTTGGCTTGCTGACTCTGCCCTATTTGCCGCTTGCGCTCTGGCAACTTATCGCGCTTTGGGATGGGACGGTGGGCGCAACTTGGTTCGTTCCGGTTAGTCTGCCCGAAATGCTTAATAGCCTTTTACGGCGGTTTGCTTTGAATCGCAGCGTAGAGCCGTGGGAAACAATCGGTGCGCTCGCATTTCTGGTTTTGGCAATTCTCGGTTTGGTTAAAGTATGGCGTAAGCCTTCAAGAACAGAAAATACTGCTTTCTTTTCTCCTGCAATTTTTCTAACTCTTTATCTGTTATTGCCGATATTGTCGTTTTACCTTCTCACTACCCGCATTCCGCTTTTTGCAGAGCGTTACTTGCTGATTGCTTCTCCTGCCTATTACATTTTGGCTGCTATGGGGCTAGTATGGTTGGCAACCCGCCGCATGACTCTCATATTGGCATTATTGGGACTGGCTTTCGTGCTGGTAATGGCGTTGGTGGCGCTGGTAAGCGTTAATTATTCCAAAGAAGCGCAAAAAGAGGATTGGCGCGAGGCGATGAAACAGCTAACCGCCCAATTGCGCCCTGGCGACATTGTATTTGTAGTGCCGGGCTATCTGGAAACGGCAGTTCGTTATTACCTAAAGCCCGGTCCCGATGTGGCTATTCAAACTATTCCCGAATCTATTCTCGCGCCTAAAGCTGTCGGTGATGCGGATGACATCGCGCTAAACGATTATATCCATCGTTCTATTCGCTCATACGAGCGTGCTTGGTTGGTAATCTCTCCTGAACGCTACCGGCGGGAAGACCCACAGGAATTTTTGCGTAAAGTCTGGTTTGATAATAACACCTATACAATTGGAGACCCGCTGGAATTTGTAGGGGTACAAATCCTTAAATACAGTTTTGCTCAGATACCGGGTACAAACGTGGATTTTTACCCACGTTCCAGCCAGACCGATTACAAATTTGGTGATGCAATTTTGCTGGAAGGCTATGATTATTTGCCCAATGGGGCGGGTAGGGTTTTACCGGCAGGTACGGTACAACAGGGCGATAATTTACATCTTACGCTCTATTTCCGAAAACTGCTGCCAGATAATACCGATTATGAGATTTCGGTACGGCTTGTAACTGCTAACGGAGAAGATACCGCTACTAATTATATTACTCGTGCTTTGAGCGGCTATTTTCCCACCAATAAATGGCAGCCCTATCGAGGAGTGCGTGACTACCGCGAGATTTATATCAAAGTTCCGGCAGGGGAATACCGACTCGAAGTTTCACTTAATCCGGTAGAGAAGCCGGAACAAAAAGTTTTGGTATCGGGCAAGGAAGGGCAAAATCTTGTGAAAGAAGCTGCTAAGGTGGTATTGTCGTTGCCAGTTAAGGTAACGCCACGCCAGTAAAAGGCTATAAAAATTTAGAGTGAGCAATTTAGGTTGTTAAGGATTCCACTATCCGCTATAATGCGCGAAGGGGAAAACTGCTTACTCCGGAAATTTACCTCATTCCAGTTACCCGGCGCAACCAAAACTCCCTTTGTGGTGTTTTTATAGTTATGGCGGTCTTAAAAAATCACTGCGGTACAATCGCAAAAAGGATGTAGAGTTTCAGGATGGGTTTGTTTCAAAAAGATAAGCTAAAATTCTGGTTTGGTTTGCTGGTTGGCGCAATATTCTTGTATCTCACTTTTCGGGGACAGGAATTAGATAAAATAGGGGATGCACTGGGGAAAGCTAATTATTGGTGGCTTATACCCGCTCTTTTAGTGTATTTCCTTGGAGTGTTTGTACGCGCAATCCGGTGGCATTTCTTGTTAAAGCCGCTTCAAACTATCCCGATCAGTCGCCTATATCCGGTGGTAGTGGTTGGCTATATGGCTAACAATGTCTTACCGGTGCGGATGGGCGAAGTGGTACGCGCCTATATACTGGATCGCCGTGAGCATCTGAGTAAAACGCGCTCGCTTGCAACAATCGTGGTAGAACGCATCATGGATGGAATCACCATGTTGCTGTTTATCGCGATTGCTTCGTTCTCGGTGAGTTTGACCGGAGATATTGCCGGTGTCGAACGGGTAGCGGGAGTGGTGTTTCTGGTCGGTATCGTGGTGTTTCTGTTTCTGGCGAGTAACCGCCGCTTGCTTTTGGCGGTGGAGCGATTCGCTTTGAAATTGCTGCCCGGCAAAATCCGTCCTAAACTTGAAGGTCTAGCCGACCGCTTTATTGACGGGTTGCAGGTTTTGCGGCAATGGCGCGATTTGCTGGCGGTTTTTGCTTTGTCGGTGCTGGCTTGGGCTTGCGAAGGCGCGATGTACTGGTTTGTGGCGTTGACTTTCTCAGAATTGAGTCTCAGCTTCACTGCCATAATACTAACTCTGGCGGTGGCGAACCTGTTTACGCTGGTTCCTTCTACACCCGGCTATTTCGGACCTTTTGACTTTGCCGCGAAGCAGGTTTTGGTCGGAATATTCCTGATACCTGCCAATTTGGCAGCCAGCTACGTAATTTTATTGCACGCGGCGCTCTATTTCCCTGTAACTCTACTAGGTCTATACTATTGGCTGAAAGAGCATCTTTCCTTGAAAGAAGCCGAAAACGAACGCAAACTGATTGAAAATGAGAAAAAACATTTCTCTCATCAAGACCTTTTACAGCCTGAAACCATAGAAGTAACGCCCACCCGCAATAAATAAAAGATATTGCTGTGTACTGTTTTGCTGGAATATAGTGTCCGGCTATAACATCAAGTGAACTCCAGACCTTTCGCGCCATAACGTGAAGGGTCTGCTTTGTTAATAGCCTGAAAAGAACCGCTTATGACAATTTTACTGGAAGCTTACTATCAAAAAAAGATTGCACAGGTTGTACCGGAATACGCACGTCTCGAATTACGTCTGCATAACTCCGGGACTGCTTCAGCAGAAAACCTGTCTGTGTTACTTGCAAGGCGCGTTTTGCGAGACAATATCAGGCTTGCGCCGGGCGCGACTTTTGCTTTCGAGTGGAGCGTGGAAGATTATGTCGGAGAACTGGAATTTAGCGTTTCCCCCTCCGAACCGGAAACGCGCCTCAAAATAACCGTTCAACCGGAAAAACTTAGCTCTAACGAATTACTTTACATAAAAACTGAACGCTTGCCCCAACTGCTTGCCCGTTTGGATGCTCCCAATGGTTTCAGCTTGGAATATACCGGGCAAAATATCCCCCCGTTTGATTTTTTCAGCGCCGATTACACTGCTGAAAAATTGCGCTATTTCAGCGAACGGTTGCAAGAACTTAGCTCGCTATTGTTGGAAAAACTGGATTATATAACTCCAGAACGGCACGATTTAGGTTATGGCATGATTAAAGGAGCGGTGCGTTGGGGAACGACCTTGCAACACTGGCTCAATCGTCCCGAATCGGCGGGTTTGCGCCACGAGTGGTCGAATGCCCACAAATCTTTTGGCACTTTACCTAACATGCTGTTGGTTTATTTCCATTTTGAGCTTGCATCACAAACCCAAAACCTTGCAAGGTTGGTGGAATTGGGTTCGTATTCTTCCACCGGGCTAAAAAGGGTGTTACCTGCTTTGGTAGAAAGCGCTGCCCAACACCGCCTATTTCCCGATAATCCTTATCTTGTAATGCTACCTAGTTATTTGTCCGGTTTTGACCCTGTCGCAAATGAGGTTGCTCCCTTGCTGGCGGAGATGTGTCGCAATGCTAGAAATCCGGCTTATGGGGCTATGCTAGAATTGTGGCAACGCTATTGTTCAGCTTACGTGCGGCTCCCGAAAGATGAGTCGGAATTGGCACGTTGCGGTTTACAACCGACTAGCAAGATTTATGAATTGTGGTGTGCTTGCGAGGTGGCGTTGGCATTGAGGTTGGAATACCGGGAAGATGGCAATAAAGGAGGGTATCATTTTGCCAATGCCGAATATCGCCTATTGTACAATCGGGGCATTCAAGGCGGCTGGTATTCGGCAAAAAGAAGTGGCACGGCGCGTCCTGACTTGCAAATTGAAGTTATTAAGACAGGTAAGCGTATATTATTGGATATGAAATATTCCTTACAAGAAACCCGCAAAGGTGAAACGTTTGCCAACCCTGAAGACGTATATAAAATGCTGGCGTATCTGAATGATTTTGCGGTGGCGGTAGGGGGTATAATATATCCGGGTAAAGGGGAAGCTAGATTAATAAATGATGGTCATATCCAGCAATTTCTGGAATTACCCCTGCGCCCTCCTGTAAATAGTGACCAACTTAGCTTTGCAGAAAGATTGCGAGGCTCACTTCTACAAATACTGTAGCTTGTGCGATTTTGTGGGAGTATATGACACAGCTTATCCGTGAAAATGATAAGACTAGCCCGGTATGCGCCTCCTGTGGTACTGTGCTTGAACCTGAGCAATATATTGAGGAATTTCAGATAGCGCGTTGTAACTCTTGCAAGAGTCTTTTGCGGTTGGTAAGAAGAAATGCTGCTAATAATTCCGCTTTATACCCTCCCGGAGAAAGTAAACCTTACGATTCTGAATGGGTTAAAGGAGCAAACGGCACTCGAATTTTTACGGAATTGCTCGAACCATTATCCTATCCGAACCTTTATTGCCCATATTGTGAGACCATTAATCGGGTTTATGGCGTTGAGTCGCCGGATTGTCGAAGTTGCGGCAAAGCCTTGACTGAGACTTGCCTGAATTGTCAGCGTTCTTTGTACATTCTGGAATATTTTTGCACAGCTTGTCATACTGACCAGCGTATCGCTATGAAAGAAATAGTTGCTAATTATAAGGCACGCTATTGGTATGGCGTAAAAATGGCAAAGCAAGGGAACTGGCAAGAAGCGGTGGACGCGCTGGGAATTTTCTTTAACCCTGCTTTACCACATAGCGCGGTTGAGAAAAGCCAAATCGAACAAGCCCGCTCAACTTTTCTGAAGCATCTTGCCCCTAGCGAGAAAGAGCGTGAAAAAGGGGTAAAACTTTACTGGCAAGCCAAACAGAATCTTCAGAAAGGCATTTCACCGGACGAGCGCAAGTGGCGTAGGCACAAACGCTGGACAGGTCCTGCGTTGGTGGGTTTGCTGGTGTTGCTCCCTTTGGCGTTCTTCTTTTTGACTGAGCTATTCGGAATCTCAGTGATAATCGTTTCAATATCTTTGCTTGTTGCTATACTGGTAGTTCTGGTAATTGTTACAAATCTAGGGCTGGTATAGATTTATAATCACACTGGAAAGAATCAATTAAATGGGTTCAATAACCGATGTATCCGGTATTAAAGTAGGGCAGACACAGGATTTAGTAGCGCTTACGGGATGTACAATAATTTTATGCCCACAGGGGGCGGTTGGTGGCGTAGATGTAAGAGGTAGCGCACCCGGCACCCGCGAAACCGATTTACTAGACCCTTCAAATTTGGTACAGGCTGTACATGCTATTGCTTTGTGTGGGGGTAGCGCTTTTGGATTGGCGGCGGCTACCGGAGTGATGGCATGGTTGAGCGAACATGGCTATGGTTTCAAAACTTTGCATGGGGTTGTACCGATAGTTCCGGCAGCGGTAATCTATGACAAAGGTCTAGGTTCTGCCGAGCATTACCCAGACGAACAGATGGGTTATATTGCTTGTACACTGGCAGGAAATGAAGTTCTGGAAGGGAGTCACGGGGTTGGAACTGGCGCATCAATTGGTAAATTAATGGGTGTACAGCATTCAATGAAAAGCGGGGTTGGCTCTGCTTCTTCATCGATATGGCTAAAGCAACCGGATGGGGAGAAGCGCGTTTATACTGTAGGTGCGTTAGTGGTTACAAACTCTTTCGGCGATGTTTATAGCCAGAATAAAATTATTGGCGGTTTGTGTGACCATAAAAATGGGGAATTGCTGGATACAATGCGACAGCTAAGGCTGGAAACCTCTTTTTCGCTGAAACCTGAACCGGGTGTCAATACCACCTTAGCGGTGATAGCGACAGATGCGCCCTTGAACAAAGCATCCGCCCGCAAACTAGCGCAGATGGCTCAGGATGCCATAAGTCGAGCAATAAGACCCGCTCATACTATGTTTGATGGTGATACAGTGTTCGCTCTTTCAACTGCTCCTGAAAGTGAAAAGACGCTTGACCCCTTTGGACTGAGTTGTCTGGGGGCAATTGCCACCGAGGCGCTAATAGAAGCGATAGAGCGAAGCGTCTTAGAAGCGCACCCGGCAGGGGGATTACCATCTGCCCGTAAGCCTAATCGAGGAGAATAGCTTGTACAACGGTTTCCCTGAATATGTATCTCTTTTAGAGAAACGCGGTTTATTGCGCCGGGTAGGTGTGTCGGTTAGCGGTGAACTGGAGATTGCAGCTATTGCTCAGAGAACTTGTCGTTTGCCTGATGGTGGTCCTGCGCTTTTATTTGAGAAAATCAATGGAAGCGAATTTCCGATAATGATTAACTCTTATGGTTCGGCTGAGCGCATCGCTTGGGCATTTAGTGTCGGTAAGTTAGCCCAACTTACAGAGCGTGTTGAGGAGTTATTTAAACCAGGCTTATCGCAGGGCTTGGGAATACGCCAGTTTCTTTTTGGAGAAAGCTCAGAGCTTAATAAATACACTCCACGGCAAATCAAGTCGGCTGTTTGTCAGGAAGTCAGCGAGGTTTTTAACCCTTCCTTCCGTCAGTTGCCGTTTTTACGTTGGAATGTTTCTGACTCTGATGTATCGCTTCGGCGTGCTGTTTTGCTTTATGCCGATTCCACCACTGGCAAACAAAAAATGGTTTCTACCGGATTGCTGATTTTGGATAATCGGCAAGCCCTACTGGTTGAACCTAAGGGTGACTTAGCGATTACAAAACCAACCGAAGCGGCAATTATTATCGGTGAAGACCCTTCTCTATTGGCGGTTGCCCATGCAGCATTACCGCTTGAAAACGATGGATTAGCATTGGCAGGGTTTATGAGACGCGCCCGCTACGAAATCGTCAAGGGCTTAAAGGTTGGATTAGATATACCATCGGGCGCAGAGTTTGTGCTGGAAGGGGTTCTTGAACCTTATTCGGTAAATCAGACAAGGACTATTGCACTCTCCAGCGGTTATTATCACCAGCTTAATGGTGGGGCTATTAGCTTTCAACTTTCGGCTATTTCGCACCGCCGTAACCCATTGTGGGTGGATGTAATAGCGGCACAACCTCCACAAGAAGAAGCCCAACTGATTCGGGTGTCGGAAAGAATGTTATTACCTTTTGTAAAGGCAGTTGCACCCGAAATTGTGAATATTAACTTGGCGCCGGGTAATGCTCGAAACGGTATAGCGTTGGTTTCAATCCAAAAAAGCTATCCGGGTCAAGCGCAAAAGGTGATGTATGCACTGTGGGGAATGACTCGCTTGCGAGAATTAAAATACATTATTGTTGTTGATGCAGATTGCAATTTGCACGATTATGCTGCAATTGCTTGGAGTGTTTGTAATCGCGTTAGTCTTTCTAGAGACCTGCTTGTGGTAAACGGTCCCTTGTCAACAACGGATAGATTCTCGCATTTACCCGGAATGGGTAGTAAAATTGGTATAGATAGCACACACAAGTTACCGGGGGAAGTTGAACCAAACCAGCTTTTATTTGTTCCTGAGTTACCTTATAATCTGGTTAAATTAATTGACGAAAAGTGGGCTAGTTTCGGCATAGACTAGTTAAACACATTATTAATACATCTTAATCGTCATTTCATGTATTTTTGCGTTAAGCAACCCTCTTAACTTAATAATGATTTAAATAATTGGTATATTCTATCTTTCGAGAAGTAATTAACTAGTATCTTATGTTGACTATTATAGGGGAAAAGGGTGTTATGCATGCTATGGCAAATTCTACAAAAATTCAGGAATTATTAGTAGCCGGAGTCAATGAAGCGCGGAACGGCAATAAGCAAGTAGCATTTTCCTATTTCAAGCAAGCTCTTACATTGGATCAACATAATGAAACAGCTTTGTTGTGGTGTGCTACTTTGACTAATGACCCATTTGAAGCTCGGAATTATCTCTTGGGAGTTTTACAGAACAACCCGCAACATCAGGTTGCCCGAACTTATTACGAAATGGCGCAAACGCGGTGTGATGAGTTGGATAACTTGTTAAGCGGTTCACGCCTGGTTCGTCAATGGCGCAATGAGCCAGATCCAAATTCTACAATCCCGCGCCTTGGTCAATATTGTATAGAGAAAACCTGGTTATCTGAAGTCCAACTTAAAGCAGCATTGCATTATCAAATATATCTTAGGGAGCATGGACACAGGGAGAGATTGGGGGATATTTTGGTTTCTTTTGGTTACATTGATAAAAAGCAACTTAAGCAAGCCCTTGACCATTTAAATACGGAGTATAATAACCGCTTTATGGATTAAGAATGGTTTCTAAAAGCTTTTTATATGGAAACCCCGGCTAATCTCCGGGGTTTTAAAATGCCCTTTGACCCCGTTAGTCTTAAAATCCGGTTGCATGGGTAGGGGAAAGCTGCTATAATCCGGTGGATAATTTTTCAGGAGAAATTAATGGCTACTAGACTTTTGGCAGATTCTGTTAAGAAACGAACCAAGCTAATACTTCTGGTAGCGGCGCTGCTGGGAGTATGTTTTTTTGCTCTTATGGTGCCTGCTGCCAAGGCTGAACCAAAACTAATTAAGACCTCACCTGAAGCCAAAGCTTACCTTGAGTATAATAATTCACCGGTAAGAGTGACGCTTACTTTTAGTGAGAAGTTGAAGGCGGATACCAGCAATTTTACGATTCAACGCGAAGATGGCGTTGATAAAAATGTAATTATCAGCCCTAAAGTTAACCCTGATAACCCTACTGAGATGTTCGCGGATTTGCCCACACGTCATGAACTCGGATCTGACCGCTATACGGTTACTTATACGGTTGTTTCTGAGTCAGATAATTCGGTTGCGGCAGGCTCTTCCGAATTCTTTATTCTTCCACAGGGAAAAAGCGTTTTTGATGTAGGCTATCTTTTCACCACCCCAAGCTCTGCTTTTACCAGCGATTGGAAGGGCTATAGTTATCCGCCACTTGGTACGATTTACTTCTTTATTGCTTTGCTAGGTACAGTTGTATCTAACTTTTTTTATTTCTATGGTCGTTACCAATTTTTTAGTAAAAACCGTTTGGTGTTTACCGTTGTATCGCAAGCAAGCAAAAATCTGGCGATAATAACCAGCCTAGCTTTTGTATTTTTCTTGTGCCGTATCGCAATTTTGCAACCATTCAATGCCCGTGTGTTCCTATATGCGATTGCGATTTATTTCCTTTTCCTGATTGTTCGCGGGGTCATTTATATGTCGCGAAAATTCCCCAAGGCGCGTGCTGAATGGGAAGCTTTGCAATTGAAAAATAAACCCAAGAAGGTAGCAACGCCTGTTGCAGTAACTTCAAGCGCGAGTGTAGATGCGGGTAGCAATTCTTCCAATGGAGACGAAGTTAACACTACCAGTGCTGAAGAAAAGCCTCGTGGGCTTTCCAAGCGTGGGGAGAAACGTCGCGCCAAGAAGAAATAGAAGTTAGCATTTGAATTCTAATCAACCTCCCCGCTTAATCTAAGGCAGGGAGGTTTTTATTTATGAGTTACTTTTTGAAGAAATCTTCTCGTTTGGTGAAGAACTTAGCGGCTGTATCTATTAACTTACCGGGTACTACCGTAAATTGGTCGCGTACAACTCTTGCCGGGTCAAGGTTTTGGCGAGATTGCTCATCGCGGATTGCGCTGAATTGGACTATTACCCCAAAATTCCAAGCTATAAAGAGTACGCCCAATCCAACCACTACCCAACGAGCCAATAAACGGCGGTGTTCTGTTAGCCACCAACCCAAATAGCCTATTCCCACGATATATACTAGACTTACCCCCACCATTCGGCGTGCGCCGTAAGAGCCTGCCATCGTCCAAGTCAGGAAGGAA
The DNA here is from genome assembly GCF_037138995.1 of Candidatus Chlorohelix sp. Lineage (NCBI taxonomy): Bacteria > Bacillati > Chloroflexota > Chloroflexia > Candidatus Chloroheliales > Candidatus Chloroheliaceae > Candidatus Chlorohelix > Candidatus Chlorohelix sp. The sequence continues at coordinate 97,899 of NZ_JBAXHI010000003.1, forward strand.
GCAGAAATATAAAGTTCGGCAAGCCAAGCAGCAAACAGCAATATACTTATAAGGCGCAATTTGCGGTTGAACCACATCATTATAATGCCAGCCATAGAGGGAATTAGTACAGGCGACCACAAAAACATCCCGTGATTGGGGTCAATCATCAAGCCTAGCAATTGGGGGTTTAGAAAACGGAGTTTGTTGCCAACTATAGTGCTAGGGCTTGGATGCCCATTGAGGAATTGGTAAGTTAGCAATTGGGGGATAATTCCAACTATTAATCCGGCTACCAGTAGCAAATTACCACTGAATAAGCGGCGCACCTCGCTCCAATTACGTTCCCGCAGCGAGACACGGTAACTGAGTAATGCCTCAATCGCTACTACTACCATAACCGTACCGTCTTGCTCGCGAACCATTGTCATTAGTGCGCCAAGCACGCCCAGCGCAAACCATGCCTTAAGGCTGCGCTTTCCGGGTACAAAACGTCCGGTTTCTTCTAGTTTCCAGCCTCGTGTTCGATGCCATACAAAAACCCATAGCGAAATTGTAAAAAGGGAATTGGCATGTGACATCGGAGGGGTTATAGACATGTAAAAAATCAGAGGTGAGGCGAGCCAAATGATTATACAGCCAAATGCTGCCCAGAAACGGGATAAAAACTCGCGTGCTAATAGATAGCACATTATGATTCCGGCAAAACCGTAAAGCAGAGAGGCGAAAGTTACCGAGAAGATATAAAAAGGCGAATAGCCGTTAGGGTTAAAGGCTTTTATGCCCATAGCGTTTCCCAATGAGCTAATACCATGCGCTGTCAGGTAAAATGGCGACCACAATAGGGCTGAGCCAATTGGCGCAACATTTATTGGTAAGTTATTCTCGTTCTTCTTGTCCAGCAGGTCTTTCTTGAAACCCTCATATTTCTTCGGATTTATGCTAATGAAATATTCGTATTCGTTGGTAAAATCCAGATTGAAGTCGAATACGACGGAGTGCAAGTATGAGAAATACTGGATTTCATCGCTGGCATAGATACGCGGAGTGTATAAGGGTAGCGTGAGGATAAAGACAAGGCATAAAGCCAGTATCCCTTTATCAGCACGCTGGTAGAGTTTTTTTACCCTTGAAACGTTTTTGTTAGTCGTAGGTTGTGAATTAATATCCGCTTTGCTCATCCGAGTTGCTGGTTTCCTTTATATGCTATAGCCGCAATACCCCCCCCTATAACTGGGGGATAGGGTATATTGAGCGACCAACCCAACTTGCGGATACTGCGTGACCACATCGGTTTCATGCCGCTACGCCACTTAACTTTGCTGAAACCTGCATCTTGCAAAAGGCGCACAACTTGGGGTGGAGTCATAAGATTAATGTGGGTAGGGTCTTGGTATCCAATCCATACTTTCCCACGCGCTTTAGCTAAGAAGCGGCGCATATCCCATAGATTCGGAGTGGTGACAATCAGACAACCGCCGGGCAGCAATGCTTGATAGCAATCTGACAGCAATTTTGCCGGATTGTGTAGATGTTCTACCACTTCGCTGACAAGTACCACGTTGAAAGAATTGGAGGCGAAAGGCAAGCCATGTTCAAGATTTGCGACTACCAACCGGGCTTGCGGAGCGCGTTTGCGGGCTTCTAGTAACGGGTATAGTACCAAATCGCTGCCGGTTACGCTAAAGCCCAAACGCTGAAGATAGCCAAGCGCGGGACCCGCTCCACATCCGGCATCCAGAAAACGAAGATGCGTACTTGCTCCGATTCCGGCGTAGTGTAGCAAACGTCCGTACTGTACTTCGGCTTTTTCTTCCGATTTGCTAATTTGCCCTGAAAAATATTCTTCGTTATAACGTGTTTCCAAAATGTCAGCCCTGAATTTCCACTGCAAAATCCAATATAGCGCGGGCGCGGTTGGTATAGGTATAAGCCTGTACCTTCAATCTGCCCTTTTCTCCTGCCTTGTTAGTCTCCACGGGGTTACAGTAAGCCCTGCCTAATGTTTCTTTCATTGCGGTAATGTCCCCTCGCTTGAAATAAAGAGCCTCATCCTGACCTAGAATTTCTAGCAAGGCGGGTATTTCCGGCAGCATTACGGGTCGCCCTACCGCTGCGTATTCAAACATTTTGAGCGGCGAAGCGGTAATATCGGTTACGGTGTCGGGAATTGCTAACAAAGAAGCGGCATTCAAGTATAAATTCACTCTGTCCGGCGAGATTTGCCCAACACATTTTACTCGCTCTGTTATTTCCAATTTTGCCGCCAGCGCCTTCATTTCTTCTTGCTCGAAAGGACGACCACCTACCAGATAAAGATAAGCATTGGCGTTTTTTTCCTGAACAAATCGGCTGAAAGCTTCGAGCAATTTATCAAGGCTTCGATAGGCAAAAGTAAGACCGCTATATACAATGATAAAGGCATCGAGAGGTATTTCCAGTTTTTTGCGGCATTCTTGCTGAGCTTGTGAGCGATACACGCTGTCATCATAGGCATCGGGGATAACCGCGAAAGCCCTGTTTTTAGGACGATAGCCTTGTGCAGCAGCATAATCCACAAATGCATGTGTTAGTGAAACTACTCCATCGGCTTTTCCCATTACGGTACTATCTACCTTATGCAACCAGCCTTCAAGAATTTTAGCGCGGCTAGGGTTGCGCTGTTCAAGGTCGTGTGCCTCGTAAATTATTTTTGCGCCGAGTAACTTATGCCAATAGCGTACTAGAAAATAGGTAACGATAACGTCTCGCGAATAAATAATTTTGTAGCCTTGCCCTGAAAGACGTTTAACTAATAGCCAGAAGCCTACCAGAAGTGCAAAGAAAGCTCGCTCGGCGTAGCTCCACGGGAGCTTCTTTACGAGCGGAAAATTGCTGAAATAATTAAAGGGTACTCGCGGCAAGTGCTTTGCCCTGACTTCAAGGTCGGCGAAGCGACTGGCGCGAGAGAACAAGCGGGGAATTAGAACCTCCGCATTTCGATTCAGGTGTTTAAGTTCGCGACAGGTGGTATAGGTTTGGATGGCATTTGCCGATTTCAAAGTTAGGCTGGAAGGATAAGCCACGTAGCAAAGCCGAACGTTAGATTTTTTCTTTTTGGAGGGATTGAGAAGTTGATTATAAAACTCTAGCAAACGTTCTCCGGTGCGGGCGGAACTATATTGAGCCGCAAATGCAGGTCCTCGCTTTCCCATTTCATCTAGCCTTGGCAATGCTTTGAGAATGCCTTCTGCCAATGCTTCTGCGCTGAAGGGGTCAATGCTGATAGCTGCGCCCGCGCTGGAGGCGTACAAGGCTACCCCACTGGTGCGCGTGACTACTGAGGGAGTGCCAACCGCTGCCGCTTCCATTACCACTTTATTGAGGGCTTCTAGCAAGGAAGGCACCACAACTAGGTCTGCTCCAGCCAGATAATCTTGCGAAAGGCTAAATTCTATTCTTCCGGTAAAAACCACATCTTCCTTTGCGCCCACTTTGTCTGCTAAATCTTCTAGGTAACGGCGATAATCGCCAAAGCGTGGCGTAATACGGCTAGGACCACATACTAGCAAATTAATATCACCGTAGCGGCGGCGAATTTCAGGCATGGCTTTAATCAGCCAGTCAATACCCTTAACCGGATGCAAACGCCCGTAAGAAATCAGGATAGGACCGGGATTTAAGCCATAACGTTCTCGAAGCTCTTGCTGTTTGCGCTTTTTGTTTTCTGCCAAATCCAAATCGGGGGGAGGAAATACATTGTCGCTGACATTGACCAAAATAACAGCCATTTTGTCCGGGTCTGCGCCCAATTGCAAGGCGTAGGCTTCGTTTACCTCAGACACCGCGCAAATACCCAGCGCCCGCCGGAAAGTGAACCGCGCCAGCATCCGCGGTATGAAATAACGAGCGTAACCGTAATCATATTCGGGTAGGCGCGTTACGTCTGCTCCTTGCAAATGTACCATGAAAGGTATTTTGACTAATAGTGAGCTAATAGCGATAACTGTACCTAGCGGGAAAGCCGCTTCGACTTGAATGAAGTCGTAGTTTCGGCGATGCTTCCAGAGAAAAGCAATATATCCCCAAAGCAGTTCCAGAAAGAAGGCGTAACGGATAGTTTTGCCACAAAGCCAGCGCAAGCCTCGTCTCAGCAAAGTACGCTTAAAACTGATAGCATGCACCGTCACTTCGTCCGCTTCGTAATCGAAGGCTTTAGCTCCTACTTCACCGTTGCCGCTATAATCCGCGAGGCTGAACACATCTACTTTATGCCCATTCTGGCGGAAGTGCCTGATAACTTCGCTGTGTACTTCGCTTGCCATTACCTGCGGTCCATATGACCCTATGGCGTATAAAATTCTCATCGGGAGTTTACTGCACCTGAAGATTCGGCGCCTGTGCCGGGCTTTTTACAAACCTCAGTATAAAGTTTTTCAAGTTGCTGTATTATCTGGGGAGTAAAGTATTTCTTTACCGCTGTTTTGCCATTTTCGGACAATTTGTGACGCAGGAACGGATTTTCCAATGCGTGGTTAATTGTGCTGGCAAGGCTGGCAGCGTTGTCGTAATCGAACAATAGCCCGTTTACCCCTTCGGTTATAATCTCATCAATAACCGGAATACGGGTACTGATTACCGGGCAACCTGCGCTCATAGATTCTAGCAGAGGGATACCGAATCCCTCATAGCGGGTAGGTAGCACATATAAATCGCTGCTGAGGAACAGGGCGGCTTTTTCTTCTTCGCTCAGGTGGGTGGGTAGTTGGATGTAACCGCGCATACCAGCTTCATCCACAATGTTCAGCAGGTCGTCTCGATGGATGGGACTGTGTCCGGCAAAAATGAAACGTGCTTGTGGGTATTTCTGAATAATCGCAGGGATAGCTTTTGCCAGCAGGTCAAACCCTTTGCGATATTTTAGCTGTCCTAGAAAGAAAATCCTCAGTTCATCGTGCGATTTGGGCGCAGGCTTGATTCCCTCTAGCCAATCTGAGTCTTGCGCGATTGGAATAACTGCGGTGCGTTCCGGCCTGACTCCTAGTTTTATCAATACCTCTCGCTCATGTTCAGATAGCGCCACTACTTTTTTTGCTTGGAGGATGGGGGCATGCCATAGGTAATTTTTGATGGCGCGTTTGGGTCTGAAGCGGTGTAGCAGCGTTTTGAATAGCTGCGGCAGCGTCGTAATTATTTCATCATACTTTGGGGGGGTTTCTAGCGGTCTATCGCGGTCATCCACCAGGTAGGGGTCGTGCAGCATTCCAAAAGGACTTAGCACTACCGGGATACCGAGCAGACGGCAGATAAGCGTTGCCAAATAGTTGAATTGATTGCTGTGATGGAAAAGATGTACTACGTCTGGGCGGGGGTCCCGTAGCAAATATTTGATAAGGTCAAGTGAAAACCACTGGCGATGTGTGAGGCGTTTGACCTTAACTCCGTCTATTACTTCGCGTTTTTCCTTGTTCCAACTCTGCGTGCCGAGATAAACATAGGCATGCACTTCATGTCCAGCTTTTACCAACGCACGCGCATAGACCCGTTCGGGCCAGCTTACGAATTCTCTGGTAATGCCGTTTGTGGTGATAATCAAAATCCTCAAGCGTAGTCACCATCCAGTTATAAGTCTTTTAGGTTTGAAGTCTAAGTTTATATCAAGTGGCAGGGTTTGACAAGAAAGGTTAGCTAGGGGCGAAAAATAATCAGCTACCACTACAAGTTGTAGAAAGCTTGATTTATCAGGTTACTTAAAGTCTCACCGGGATTAATGCGATCTAGATTTTTTAGGTTCATCAAGGAGCGATTGATAGTGGCGACTACTTGCCCGTTAGGTGCATTCAAGCCCTGTATTTGCAGGATTCGCTTGATAACTAACTGGCGGTTAAAGAGCGCATAACTAGCGGTGGTTGTGGCAAGTGTATTCAAGATGGCACGGGCTTGCTCTTCTGTGCCACACTGCCGCGCTAACCAAGCTCGCAATTGCTTACCATCCCGGTCATCCAGATAGTGATTGACCAGATAAGAAATTCCGATTACGTCTCCCACGCCGCTTATGATTTTCCAACGCTCCAGAAAGGGAAGCTTTCCAAAACCGGGTAGTTCCATCAATTGCAGTAATAATTGTTGGCTGGTGTAATGTGGTTCGTAGGGGAAGTCGCGGATTCCGTACTCAGATTCTGCCATAATCGCTACCAGTTCGCGCAATATTTCATCGGCGCGATTGTAATTGCCATCCCGGTAGTGGATTTCGTGCGCTACTTCGTGTATTACCAGATTATAGGTTTCTTCTTCCGGCAACAGACCTAGACCAACATAAGAGCCGACGCTGCGGTTGAAAGCGCCGTAATGTTCGCCACGCAAATAGCGGTTCATAAACTGTTCTTCGCCGAAGTGCAGGCGATTTTGAATCAAGTCAGGAGGGCATTCAATTTGCCATAATTCCCTTATACGATGGCGAGTGGCGTTGATTATGTTGGTAAAATTGTAAACATAGCCGTTCACCTCCAACATATAGCCGGATAGGTCATTGAATTCGAGGGTTTTATAGTTTCCTTTTTGAACCAGCCCCAACCTCATGAATTACCTCTCTTTGTACAACTAAAGGGCATGAACAATAAATCGAGAGTTATGTTACCCAATTTGTGCCAATTATAAGACCCGCATTGGCGGTTTAAAGTAGGCAATACTACTAAAAGAAATGGAGTCATCTTTTGCACAGCTTACTTTTATCCGAAGCAGCGGAAACGCACAACCGGTTTGCGAGCGGCGGTGGTTTCATCCAGACGCAGCACCGGGGTGTTGTGTGGCGCATTCTTGACCAAATCCGGCTCGTTCTCTACTTCTTGTGCAATTTTAAGCATATCGTCAGCAAACTGATCAAGGGTGGTTTTACTCTCGGTTTCGGTTGGCTCAATCATTATAGATTCTTCCACGATTAGCGGGAAGTAGATGGTGGGGGCATGGTAGCCATAATCCAGCAGACGCTTTGCCATATCCAGCGTTTTAACGCCTTTCGCCTTTTGCCGTCGTCCGCTTAACACAAATTCATGCATGCAGGTGCGGTTGTAGGGTAGGTCAAAGGCATCTTTGAGTTTGTGCATCAGGTAGTTAGCGTTTAGCACTGCGTTTTCGCTGGCATATCGCAGACCATCACCCCCATGTACCTTTATGTAGGTAAGGGCGCGAACATGCATCCCAAAGTTACCCCAAAAGGAGCGAACTTTACCGATAGATTCAGGTAAATGCTTGAAATAATAACGAGCTTCGCCATTTTCGCCAAGTTCTTTTTCCACTACAGGTTCTGGCAAGTAAGCGGCAAGTTGCGTTTTCACACAAACGGGTCCACTACCGGGTCCACCGCCACCATGGGGGGTGCTGAAGGTTTTGTGAAGGTTAATGTGCATTACATCGAACCCAATGTCGCCCGGTCTGGCGATACCCATTATTGCATTGAAGTTCGCGCCATCTCCATACATTAAACCGCCTGCTCGATGTACTATTTCGCAGACTTCCATCAAATTTTCGTCAAATAGTCCTAGCGTATTTGGGTTGGTGAGCATTAGCCCAGCAATATCAGGTCCCGCCATCTGGCGTAAATGCGCTAAATCTACATTTCCCCGACTATCCGACTTAATGGTAATAACCTGATACCCACAGATGGCGGCGGTTGCCGGGTTAGTCCCGTGTGCAGAATCGGGAACCAGAATTTTGGTACGTGCTTTGTCGCCACGCGCCAAATGGTAAGCGCGGATACAAAGCACTCCAACCAACTCACCTTGCGCTCCTGCGGCAGGTTGTAGTGAGACTGCATCAAACCCGGAAACTTCCGCCAGCGCACTTTGCAAATCGTATTGTACCTGAAGTGCGCCCTGTACCGTATCTTCACTTTGCAAGGGGTGTACCTCGAAGAAACCGGGCAACCGCGCTATATCCTCGTTTAATTTGGGGTTGTACTTCATGGTACAGCTACCTAAAGGATAAAAGCCCCCATCTATGGAATAATTAAAGCGGGATAGATGGGTAAAGTGACGCACCATATCCAATTCGGCTACTTCGGGCAAACCGATTTTATCTGGATCCCGCAGAAGTGAAGCATCTGGTAAAGTGGTGGTGGGTACATCTAGTTCGGGCAGCGAATAGGCTTTGCGTCCGGGTGTGCTGATTTCGTAGATTAGCGGCTCAAGGGCAGCGGTCATAGTAGGTAAAATCTCCTTCAAAAGCAATTATCGGGATTTTCGCAGATTGCGATAATTATAACATAAATCAATTGTGTTCAAGTTCAAATATTTAGGGCTTTTGCTTTAGGCAAGGGATTTGAGCAAATTGCTTCTATTATTCTAGGTTCTTTTTGCTGTTCCAAGCAAAATTCAAATATTTAATTGGCAATCGAGCGCCTTTTTGATACAATATATCAAAATCGTTTTTGAATGTATTGCTTTTGTTAGAGTAGCTGAAAATGTCCGATAAATTGCCTAAAAACTTATCAAATTTCCCCGATCTGAGCAGCATTTCGCTCGGTCAGGATTGCGGACCCGAATGCCACGAAGAGGGACATAATCCCTTGCTTGAGATTAAGGATTTGTCAGTGTCTTATGGGCAAAACACCGTTCTTTCGGAGGTTAGTTTCGAGCTTGGCAGCGGGCAATTGGTAGGTATAATAGGTCCTAATGGAGCGGGCAAAAGCACTCTGATTAAAAGCATTCTGGGTTTAACCCCCTATCGCGGACGGGTAATGGTTAATGGTCTTCCGGCAAAACAGGCGCGTTTGAAACTGGCTTATGTACCTCAGAAAGAGGAAGTTCGCTGGGATTATCCGGTTACTGTGGAAGATGTAGTTATGATGGGGCGTTATCGCCGTATCGGCTGGGTGCGTGGTCCCCGTAAAGATGACCACGTAGTGGTTGAGGAGGCGTTGGAGTTGGTGGACATGTTGCCACTGAAGCAGCGGCAAATCAGCCAACTCTCCGGTGGGCAGCAGCAGCGTGTATTTGTGGCGCGGGCGCTGGCACAGCAGGGCGAGATTATTTTGCTGGATGAGCCACTAACCGGAGTTGATACTACAAGTCAAGAAGTGATTATTAATATAATCAAGCACCAACGGAAGCATGGAAAACTCATTCTGATGGCAACCCATGATTTAAACGCGGCTGCTCGTGAATGTGATAATATCGCTTGTATCAATCGCGGCTTGGTTGCGCTTGGTACTTCGCGGCAGGTTTTTACGCCTGAAATTTTGGCTCGCACCTATGGTGGGCGGGCTGTTTCTTTGCAAGGCGAATCTTCAACTTTTATCCTCGACTAAAATTCTGACTAGAAATCTACAACAATGAAATCTGAACAAGCTATTGAATTTTCGTTTAATAACCGGAAGCAATTAGAAGAAAGTGACCGGGCAGCCTGTTACCATTGCTGCAAAATATTCGACCCCTCTGAAATTCAGGTTTGGTTTGATGGAGGCTTTACCGCAATTTGCCCTTATTGTGGGATAGATGCGGTGCTTGCTTCCAAAGCGGGCTTCCAGTTTACTGATAAGGTTTTAGGTGAGCTTCGAAAGAAGTGGTTTTGAGTTATTTGAAAACATATAGAATTACGATTGATGTAATACCCCACAGGAAAATATCAATAAGTAGCGGATAATCTTTCAGCAGGGTTTCTTCAGGGCTGCCCCCTTCATCTCTCCGGTATACCAGATATAGGTAGCGGAAAATAGCGTATAGCACAAAAGGAATGGTGAGGGGCATCAAATTATTTTTGGGCAAGTTCGGCGCGGTTATGGTATAAAGCGAGTAAGCGATTACCACCGAGCTTGTCACCACCGAAATCATTTCTTGCACCAACTCCGAAGTGTACTCCTTGAGAATGCGGCGATGGTCGGTTGCTCCCTCTGCCAGTAGTACCAATTCATGCCGCCGCTTCGACAACCCCAAAAAGAGTGAGAGCAGCATAGTACAAACCAATAACCACACCGACACATTTACCTCAATTACAAATGCGCCGCCAACCGCTCGTAGCACAAACCCGGAGGAAATGGTAAATACATCTATAATCACTATATTTTTCAGGTAGAAGCTATAGGCAATCTGGATAATGAAGTACGCGCTGATTACTACCCCGAATTTCCACGAAAGCAGAAGACTGATGGGAATGGTAATAGCTACCAGCAATATCATTGCTAGAAACGCTACTCGTGGTTTTAATTTGCCAGAAGGCAGGGGACGAAAGCGTTTCTTGGGGTGCTGGCGATCTTTCTCGATGTCCACCAAATCATTTAGCAAATAAACCGCGCTGCTTATACCACAGAAAAGAATAAAAGCAATAAAGGCTTTTAACAAATAATTGTATTGGAACAAGTGGTTATCAAATACGACACCGGCAAAGACAATGGCATTTTTGGGCCATTGCTTGGGTCTCATAGCTAGAATCAGGTATTTTATGGTGGACAAATCTCGAAAATCCCTTTCTTCAAAAGAGAATAGTTCAAACCTTCTTGAAGGTTGGCAGCTAAACCATCAAGGATGATACCCAATTAGTAGCAGTGCGTCAAACTTGTGTAAGAGTTATATTAGAGTTAGCACTCTACCACTTCAATTGCTAAAATCGTTGAAAAATGAAGAAAAATGAAGAATAATATAGCTAATAAGCTCAAAAATAATTATGTAAATGCTTGTAATTACTGCTAAGCATTCTTGCGTGGTACGGTCAAGTGGAATAACATAGCACAGGAATTAGCACTCGCAACAAGTGAGCGCTAATAAGGAATATAATACAAATGTCTAATGAGTCGAAACCCGGTAACTTGCCGGGTGAACTAAAGACAAAATTTTAAGGAGGTAATACTCAAATGGCAGTCACTCTCAAACCGTTGGGCGACCGTGTTGTGATCGAACCAACTCCCAAAGAAGAAGTGACCAAGAGTGGTATCGTTTTACCAGATACCGCCAAAGAAAAACCCCAAGAAGGCACAATAGTTGCAGTTGGTGCTGGTCGTTTGAACGATAAGGGCGAGCGGGTAGCTCTGGACGTTAAGACTGGTGATAAGGTGTTATACGCCAAGTATGCCGGTACTGAGTTCAAGCATGAAGGTAAGGAATATCTGATTCTTGGCGAGAAAGATATTCTCGCAATAATCGTAGCATAAGTTTTTATTTAATTGTATCTGTATTAGTAAATAAATAAGGAGAATAAAAATGCCGAAACAGCTGCAGAATGCAGATGAGGCGCGCCAATCGCTTAAACGCGGTGTGGACATTCTGGCGAATGCGGTAAAGACTACCCTTGGTCCTAAGGGTCGTAACGTAGCTCTGGACAAAAAGTTCGGCGCCCCTACCGTCACCCATGATGGTGTAACTGTTGCTAAAGAAATCGAACTCAAAGATCCTTTTGAAAATATGGGTGCGCAACTTCTAAAGGAAGCCGCTACCAAAACCAATGATGTTGCCGGTGACGGCACCACCACTGCAACCGTGTTGGCTCAAGCCATCGTACATGAAGGTCTACGCAACGTGGCTGCCGGTGCAAACCCAATGCAGCTTAAAAAAGGCATTGACCTTGGTACCAATGCAATTGTAGAAAAACTCAAGAGCTATAGCCGTGAAGTAAGCACTCGCGCTCAGGTAGCTCAGGTTGCCACTATATCTGCGGCTGATGCCGAAATTGGCGAACTGATTGCCGATGTTATGGAGAAGGTCGGCAAGGACGGTGTTATCACCGTTGAAGAGAGCCGTGGTCGTGAATACGAAAAAGAATATACCGAAGGTATGCAAATTGACCGCGGTTATATCAGCGCGTACTTCGTTTCTAACTCGGAGCGAATGGAAGCCGTACTGGATGACCCGTTAATTCTCATCACCGATAAGAAGATTTCCGCTATTTCCGAAGTGCTGCCCATCCTTGAAAAGGCTTTGAGCGTAACCAAGAATTTCTTGATTCTTGCTGAGGATGTGGACGGTGAGGCGTTGGCGACTTTGGTGGTGAACAAACTGCGCGGTACTTTGAACGTGCTGGCAGTTAAAGCCCCCGGTTTTGGAGATCGCCGCAAGGAAATGCTTCGCGATATTGCTATCCTAACTGGTGGTCAGGTTATCAGCGAAGAACTCGGTCGCAAACTTGACTCCGCTACTCTGCAAGATTTGGGTAAAGCTCGCCGCGTAGTGTCCACCAAAGATGATACCACTATCATTGAAGGTCATGGCGATGAGAAAGACATCAAAGCTCGCGTAGATCAAATTAAAGCCCAGATTGAAACCACCACCAGCGACTTTGATCGTGAGAAGTTGCAGGAACGGTTGGCTAAATTGGCGGGTGGCGTGGCTGTAATCCGTGTAGGCGCCAGCACTGAAACCGAACTGAAAGAGAAGAAGCACCGAGTTGAGGATGCCTTGAGCGCGACCCGTGCTGCGGTTGAAGAAGGCTTCGTACCGGGCGGTGGCGTGGCTTTGATAAACTCTATCAGCGCCCTTGAGGACGTGAAGGCAACCGGTGATATATTGACGGGCGTGAACATTCTGCGCCGCGCTCTGACTGAGCCTTTGCGCCAAATCGCGGTAAACGCTGGTCAGGATGGTTCAGTAGTTCTCCAGACTGTACAGCGCCTCTCCGCCGAGCAGAAAAACCCTCATCTTGGTTATGATGTGATTAGCGGTGAATATGTGGACTTGATTGAAAAAGGTATTATCGAGGCTGTAAAGGTAACTCGCAGCGCTCTTGAAAATGCCGCTTCAATTGCTGGTATGATACTCACCACTGAAGCTCTTATCACTGATTTGCCGGAAGAAAAATCGTCCGCTCCTGCGATGCCGGGCGGTGGTATGGATTACTAAAAGAGCTTTAACCGCTCTCCCTCTCCTGAGAAATTCAGGAGAGGGTTTTTTATTGCGGTGCTATTTAAGAGGTATAGACGTTTGTAATACCGCCATCCGCAACAAGCGTTTGCCCGGTAATATAATTAGAAGCGGAAGATGCCAGAAATAAGGCTACTCCTGCTATGTCTTCGGTGTCGCCGATACGTCCGGCAGGGGTTTGAGAAACCATTTTGCTGGCAAGCTCTTCATTTTTCCAAAGTACGCTACTCATCTTAGTTTTGATAAAGCCGGGCGCGATTGCATTTACCTGTATATTTGATGCGCCCAGTTCATTGCCAAGTGTCATAGTCATATGAATAACCCCTGCTTTAGTAATCCCATACAAACCTTGCCATGTGAGAGAATGCAAACCTGCGATTGAAGCTACATTAATTATTTTACCGCCCCCACGCTTTTGCATTGAAGGAACGGAGGCTTTAATTGCCCAGAAATAGCCCTGCAAATTGACCTGAATAGTTTTTTCCCAATGGCTGTCTTCGCTTTCAAGCAAGGGTCCATAATGTGGGTTAGTGGCAGCGTTATTTACTAAAATATCTATTCCGCCAAAGGTTTCTATAGTCTTATTTATAAGAGCATATACCTGTTCTTTATTGCTGGTGTTAGTGGGAACAATCAACGCTTTTCGCCCCAATGCCTCGATGGTGGCGGCAGTTTCATCTAAACCTTCTGTTTTGCGGGAGGCAATTACTAGGTCTGCTCCAGCTTTTGCCAATCTTACTGCAATTGCTTCCCCGATACCGCGAGATGCGCCCGTTACTATCGCTACTTTGCCCGACAAATCAAAACCGCTATCGCTCATCTGGTTACTCCTCTCCAAATTTTATAAGGCTGAAAATATAAGGGGTATTATACCAAGATTTGAGCAACTGACAGCTTAAGCCGGGAATATCTGGAAAATAGCGCAATTCGCAGTTGACTCTTTAAGGTCAACTATGCTATAACTTGTGTAATAGCTAAGGATACTGCTTTTAATCGGTCATTTTTCGGTCCTCTCGGTCTTTCCAAAATTCGGTCCACTTTTCGGGTTCCAAATCGGGTTATTTATTATTGTATTACCCTAGTATAACGGGACCTGCTCTCCAAAAATAATTAATTCCCAAGGGACAAAGGCACATTAACAACTCGTTTGCATAAACTTCATAGAACATACGTACTAATCCGAGAACTGCTCAGGGTTTTAATTTGACCTGCTAATCTTACAAATTTGTAAACTTACTGAGTCAAATATAAAAACCCTTGTAATGTATGGAATATTATGTATAATTAACTGAAGTAGTGGTGATTTGAGGCATTAAGTGGTGATTTGTGGGGACAATTACTACTTAAACCACTCTGAATCCGTAAGTTTGCGTGTAAAAGAGAGCCTATTTCGGGAGTAAGGCTGTGTTTTTTGGTAGCTACGAACATAATGTAGATATCAAGGGTCGGCTTGCCGTTCCTATCAAGTTCCGGAATTCACTAGAAGCCGGGATGTTTATTACTCGCTCCGTAGATAAATGCCTCGCACTTTACACCGATGTAGAGTTTCAGAAACTTGCCTCCGAGTATGAAGCCCTTCCCACTACCGATCCAGATGCACGCGCCTTACAGCGCAATTTCTTTTCCGGCGCATCCCCATGCGAATTTGATAAGCAGGGGCGTATTACCGTTCCACAGGAATTACGCAAATATGCCGCCATTGAAGGCGAAGATGAAACGGTAATGGTAATCGGTGTGAATAACCGAATTGAAATCTGGAATAAAGAACGCTGGGAGCATGAGCAGGAAGTGGTAGAGGAGAAAGGCAGCGAAATGGCGGCACGTATGGGCAACCTACAACTGGTGTAATGATGAACCAGCCTTTAGGCAACTATCCTCATTTTTCGGTACTGTGGCGTGAATCGCTGGAGGCTCTAAATCTAAGAGTAGGCGGTCGCTACGTAGATGGCACATTGGGCGCAGGTGGTCATGCTTTTGGAATATTGGAAAGAATCGCCCCTGACGGTCAGCTTTTAGGACTAGACGTTGATTCCATAGCTTTGGATATTGCTCGGAAAAGGCTAGAATCTTTCGGCGATAACGCAAAACTGGTTCAAAGTAATTTTTCTGGAATGGCGCAGATAGCCCGCGAATTGAATTTTTCGCCAGTGCAGGGCGTTCTGCTGGATTTAGGGGTCAGTTCTATGCAACTGGATAACCCCGAACGCGGATTTTCCTTTCAAGGGGATGGCCCTCTTGATATGAGGCTAGGAAAAACTCAGGGAGATTTGACTGCCGCTCGAATTGTAAATGAATGGCGCGAAGAAGATTTGATAAAAATCTTTTTCGAGGTTGGGGAAGAACCTCAAGCCCGCCGTTTTGCCAGAGCAATTGTTGAGACACGCCAACACGCTCCATTTAAAACTACTTTGGAACTGGCACATTTACTTCAAAGAGTTTCGGGCGGTAGAAGCGTCGGGCGAGAAAAAAGACCGATTCACCCGGCTACCAGAGTATTTCAGGCATTGCGAATAACTGTTAATCGCGAACTGGAAAATCTTCGGTCAGGTTTGGAAGCGGCGGTGGAAATACTCGAAACGGGTGGAAGACTGGTGGTTATCACATTTCACTCGCTGGAAGATCGCATTGTAAAGCATTTTATTCGAGATGCTGCTAGTGAAAGAGAAAATTTACCGGGGGTTCCGGTTTATCTGGCGCAAGCCAAAATGCCAACGCTGAAAATTATCACCAAAAAACCAATGGAAGCTGGAACGGAAGAACAGGCTTCTAACCGGCGTAGCCGTAGCGCAAAACTGCGAATAGCAGAAAAAATATAGGGACTCTACCGGCATACTGAAAACTCATATAGATTTAAGCAATTCAGCTTGCTTGCAGGATTTGAGGATAGCATGCAAATTCCCATGGACGAACCGGGCGCACGCCCTTCAAACACCGGGTTCATAGGTACGGTAGCTGCTTTTAAGATGAAAGCTGCGCGTGAACAGCTAATTAAGCGAGCCAGAAATATGCAATTGGCGGTGCGATTTGCGCTGTTTGGGCTAATGCTTTCTGCTGCCGCTCTGATTTGCCTTAACCAAACCAGCATTATTGTTCAGCTTGGCTATGATATAGAGAGAATTACTGAACGGGAAGCGGTTTTAAACCAGCAAGCCGAAGCTATAAATGTTGACATTGGTAAACTCGTGAACTTGCGCCGTATTGAGCAGGAAGCGCGTGAAAAACTCCATATGACCGAAGCTACCAAATTTATTTATATGGATATTCCGGCAGCGTCACCCAGCGCGGTAGAGGGTTCTAATAAAAACCCACGCCTTTATCAGGTTAGTGATTGGTGGCGTATTTTAAGCCAAATGCTACCAAGCCGTTGGCACGATACTCTACCAGTAAGACTATAGCAGGAGATAGTGCCGTGAGTGATAAGCTTCGCTACCGTAATCGCACACCACTGAGATTTGACTTCCAGTCTCCAACCCTTGAGGTGCAGGAATTGCCCTCACCGGAGCCGGAGACTAAAAGGAAGTCTCTTCCGGTACGCAGGAAGAAGGGGGGTCTTTCTCCCTATATTCGCACGCGGATTGTCGCTGGGATAGTGATGCTGATGGCTTTTGCTCTGGTAATTAATCTTTATCGCTGGCAGGTGGTGCAATCCTCCACAACTTCGAGTATGGCTAAGGAATTGCATCTTCAAACCAGCGACATTTTGGCAAAGCGTGGCTTGATTTATGATACCAACGGTATGTTATTGGCGGGAAACTCGGCTGTTTATATAGTGTGGGGCATGCCGCTTGAAGTTAGCGGAGTAAAGCTCACTCAGAATCTGGATCAATTACAGAAACTATTGCCGGATGTACCTAGAGATAAGATAAGGTCAGCTCTGGTACTTAATAAAGAAGGCACAAATAAATGGAATATGATTGATTCTGAAGTAGATGCTAATATCGCCGAGCAAATTCGCTCTGCAAAGTTGGCTGGTATCTACCTGGAAGCAAAACCGCGCAGAGTCTATCCTAATGGTACGTTACTGGCGCATATATTGGGTTTTACTAACTTTAAGATGGAAGGGGCTTATGGGGTTGAGGGTTACTATAATAAGGATTTGAGCGGGCAGCCGGGTACAATCCTAGCAGAACGCGATGCTGATAAGAATCCGATTGCATTGGGTGTGCAACAGATAAGCCCGCCTGTTGAAGGTGCTGACCTGACTCTGACTATTGATAGCGCCATCCAGAGCAAGGTAGAGCATGAAACTCTGGCGGCTATGTTCCGTTGGAAAGCGACAGCTGCAAGCGCAATTGTGATGAACCCGCAAACGGGCGCAATTCTAGCGTGGGTTAGTTACCCGGACTTTGACCCAAACAATTTCAATAAGACTGATACAGCCCGTTTTCGTGACCCGAATGTTAGTGATGTTTACGAACCCGGCAGCACTTTCAAGATATTTACCACCGCTATCGGTATTGATACCGGGGCAGTGACTCCTGAAACAAATGCCGGAACCTTGCCGGGTTGCGTGATTAAATACGGTTATACAGTTTGTAATTACAACAGGGTTGGATACGACAATCAAACTGTTATAAAAACCATCCAACATTCCAGCAATGTTGGCGCAATGTGGATAGCGGAGAAATTTGGTCCAACAAAATATTATAATTACTTGCATAATTTTGGAGTTGGCGTTGCTACAGGGATTGACCTTTCCGGCGAGGTTGATGGCATTGTTCGCTGGCCAGAAAATAAAAGCTGGACAATGCTCGATTTCGATATGAATTCCTTTGGGCAAGCGGTAGCGGTAACACCTATACAACTGGTAACGGCTGTTTCAGCAGTTGCTAATGGCGGCAATTTGGTTAAACCCTATGTGGTTTCCAAAATATCTAGAGATGGCAAGGTAATCGAAGAGAAAAAACCGCAAGTAATAAGACAGGTAATATCGCCTGAAAGCTCTCGCTCTACCACTGGAGTGCTGGTTCAAGCGGTTACAGGTGGCGAAACGCGCCTTGTTGATGTTAAAGGCTATCGAATCGCTGGCAAAACCGGCACTGCCCAGATTGCGTTACCCACTGGCGGTTATAGCCCTGATATGTACATCGGCTCTACCGTTGCATATGCACCGGCAGACAATCCGCAATTTCTAGTATTGGTGCGGCTGGACAATATCAATACTTTTGGTTCCAATACGGCGGCGCCGGCGGTTCAAAATATTGTTGAATTTTTGTTGCATTATTACAACATACCACCGACTGAACCAATAACAACCGCCAACCAGAAACCTTAACCAGTTTCTGCTCCTTCTCCCGACAACCACCCGCCCGTAATAGGGCGGGATACATTTTATCCCGGTATTTTACCGGATTTAAAGATTATTTGTTAAAAGTAGTACCAAAGTCATGAAAAAGGGATTGACTAGAGCTTGAATCCGGGTAATAATTGGATGACAAATCCCATAGAAGCGATTTATCCCAAGATTGCACGGTCGTAGCTTATCTGTTAAAATCGGCAAGCCTTTTACTATTCACAAACAGGTTCATTTGAACCTCTTCGTTGTTTATGAGGATGCTGAATTAATAAATGAAAAAGCTACTCACATTGCTTGATTTGGTACGAGCTACGGGCGGCAAACTATATATGCCAGTACCGGGGTTGAATCAATTGGGCGGGAATCTATCTGACACTTATTTTATCGCCAACTATCCTGATACAAGCACTTTAACAAGCGAAAATTTGGCTTATTCTAAAGTTGTTTACGATAGCCGACAGGTAGTTCCCGGAGCGCTATTTGTAGCGTTATCCGGTGAAAACACCGATGGTCATAATTATATTGATGCTGCTATTACAGCAGGGGCTTCTACTTTACTGGTACGGAGTAATTGGTTGGATGCTCAGGAGAATTTGCCAGCAGTGCCTGTCGTAGCGGTAGCAGATACGCTCAAATCTTTCCAGCACCTAACTGCTGAATGGCGGGCGCAATATTCCAAGCTTAACGTAGTTGGAATCACCGGCAGCGTTGGTAAAACTAGCGCCAAAGAATTGGCTGTAGCTGTGCTTAACCAGCGATACCGCGTATTTAAATCGCCAAAAAGCTATAACAATGAATACAGTTTGATGCCGGTACTACTGGAATTGCAAGAGGAATATCAGCAAGCGGTTATTGAAATGGGTTGTGGCTGGGAATTTGGCGAATTAACTCGCGTTTGTGCCGTTGCAAAGCCCCATATTGGGGTTGAATTGGGTGTTAGCCATAGTCATGTTGGGCGAATGGGTAGCCTCGAAAACCTTGCCAAAAACAAAGCAGAGTTGGTGCAAAGCCTACCGCTGGACGGTTGGGCGGTTCTGAACGGAGATGACCCTCTTGTGAGGGCAATGGCAAGTCAAACTCAGGCTCAGGTTTTCTACTACGGGTTTGACCCTTCATTCGACCTATGGGCGAGTGAAATTCAAACCAATGGTTTAGAAGGTATTGCTTTTACTGCTAACTACAAAGGTTCAAAACGTTTTTTACAGTTACCATTTCCGGGTCGCCATAATGTGTACACTGCCTTGGCGGCTACTGCAATCGGGCTGTTGTGTGGGCTAAATTGGGATGAAATTGAACAAGGTTTGAAAGACACCAATGCCCAAATACGATTGTTGGTGAAACCTGGTCCGAACGGTTCAATCATAATTGATGATTGTTACAACGCCAGTGCTGTTTCTACAATAGCAGCTCTTGATTTACTGTCAGATATACGAACTCAAGGGCGCAAGATTGCGCTGTTGGGTGATATGCTCGAACTGGGCTATTACACCGAGGAGGCGCATCGTCTTGTAGGCAAGCGTGCCGCTCAAGTAGTGGATACACTGGCGCTAATAGGTGAGTTCTCTCGCTTTACCGCTGAAGAAGCGTTAAAAAGTGGGTTGGATAAAGCACAGGTTATTTTCGCAGAAACCAAACGCGAAGCTACTCAAATGTTACGGGACCTATTACAACAAAACGACTATTTGCTGGTAAAAGCCTCACGTGGGATAGCCCTTGAAGAGGTGATAGCCGGATTGTTAGAAGGTCATTCATGAATATGGTTAATGATTGGAGTTCGCAGGTTGGTTGGTTTCTCGGTATGCAGCAGTATGAGGTGATAGTAGGGCAAAGTAATCCGGGTAAGGGGCTTGAAACCCCTGTAATGATTATAGGCTTATTGTTGAGTGCGCTGGCATTTCTAGTTTCATGGGCAATTGGCAAGCCTTTGCTGGTGTGGCTCAAAGCTAAAAAAATTGGCAAGCGTATTCGGTTAGAAGGACCTGAGTCGCACATGGTAAAGAGCGGAACGCCAACCATGGGCGGGTTAATGATAATCGGCTCGATTTTAGTTGTTACGGTAATTTTCAACCTGCTACCTACCGGTAGGCTTTCGGTGTTACTCCCAATCGGGATGTTGATTGCTTGCGGAATACTCGGCGCAATTGATGACATGCTCAGTTTGGTCGGGCGTGAGGAAAGTAACGAACCCGTAGTGGGCGAAACTCGCTGGCAACGCCGTAAGCGAGAATGGTTGGCAAGGCGTGGCTTAACCGCTCGGTTTAAACTGGCTTGGCTGCTGTTTATGTCTTTGGTAGCGGCATTAATCCTATTTGGTCCGTTGGAATTGCAAAAGGTATATATCCCCTTCGTGCGCGAACCGCTATCGCTGGGTTGGGTGTATGTACCGATTGCAACCATCGTGATAGCCGGAATGGCAAATGCAGTTAACCTTACCGATGGGCTTGATACCCTTGCAGGCAGCACCAGCGCAACCGCTTTTGTGGCTTACGCAATTATCGGGTTCTTGCAGGAGCAGCCACAGGTAGTATTGCTTGGCTTCACCGCAGCGGGGGCTTGTCTGGGCTTTCTATGGTACAACGCTCATCCGGCGCAGGTCTTTATGGGTGATACGGGTTCGTTGACGCTGGGAGCGCTATTGGCGATTCTAGCTTTCCAGACTAACCAATGGCTATTGTTGCCTTTGATAGGTGGGATTTTCCTCTTAGAAATGGCATCGGTAGTTTTGCAGGTCGCTTATTTCAAATGGACAAACGGAAAACGCTTGTTCAAAATGGCTCCCTTACACCACCACTTTGAAAAAAGCGGTTGGTCTGAAACTCAGGTAACGATGCGGTTTTGGCTGTTTGGCTTGGTAATGGGGATGATAGGGGTAGCGTTGGCGCTATTGTGAAAATGGAACTTAAAGGCAAAAAAGCGCTGGTAATGGGCTTAGGATTACACGATGGAGGGCTAGGGGTCACGAAGTTTTTGGTGGCACAAGGCGCTGAAGTTACCGTTACCGATTTGCGTAGCCTTGAAGTGTTGCAACCAACTCTCGAAAGGTTAGAGGGACTGCCCATAAAGTATGTATTCGGTGAACACCGCGAAGAAGACTTTCGCAACGCCGAATTGGTTATAAGAAATCCGGCAGTTCCCCTCGAATCTTCCTATTTGAAGATAGCGCGAGAAGCCGGTGCCCAAATTGAGATGGAACTTACGCTCTTTTACAAACTATGTCGCTCACACAAAATTATAGGTGTGACCGGTACAAGAGGTAAAACCACTAGCACTCTATTGCTTGGCACAATTATGAAGGAATGGCGTAGCGATACAGTGGTGGCGGGTAACTTGCGAGTTTCCGCGCTCAATAAACTGGATGAAATCGGAGAAGATACTCCGGTGGCTCTGGAAATTTCGTGTTGGCAATTGGAAGGGTTTGGAGAGAAGGGTATTAGTCCTTCATATGCAGCGGTAACCAATTTATCGCCCGATCACCTGAACCGCTATCGTGATATGGCAGATTACGCTAACTCCAAGCGCTGGATTTATCGGAATCAGGCTAAAGAAGGTGTCGTATTTCTCAATCTGAATGATGCGATGGTTCGCACTTTTGCCGAAGATGCGCCCGGTAAGGTAGGTTGGTTCGCTTTTAACCCTTTGCCTGAAGATAAAGCTGGAACATTTCTAAGAGATGAGGTAATTATCTGGCGAGATTGGGACGGTAACGAAGAAGAAATCTGTTCAAGTAATGCCTTGAAACTACCCGGCGCACATAATCTGATGAATGCTCTTACGGCAACTGCGCTGGCAAAAGCGGTGGGCGTGCCTGTTGCGGCAATCCGGCGCGGTATTGAGAATTTCAAAGGCGTACCGGATAGGCTAGAGTTTGTAAGAGAAATCCACGGTGTTCGTTTTATTAACGATACCACCAGCACTTCTCCGGCGGGGGTATTGGCAGCTTTGGAGGCGATGCGGCATAGCGAAAACAGCGACATTGTATTGATAGCTGGGGGTGCGGATAAAAACCTTCAATTTGAAGGTATGGCTACTGCGATTGCCAATCCACAAAACCGGGTTAGAGCGATAGTGTTGCTTAAGGGGAGCGCGACTCCACTCTTGCAAGAAGCGTTGGCTCAGGCAGGTTTATCAGAAAAGCTTTTATATGGACCATTTGATGATTTTCCTGCGGCAGTTACGCTGTCAGGAGAACTGGCAAAAGAGGGTGGATTGGTGTTGTTATCTCCTGGTTGCGCCAGTTTTGGGCTTTTTATACATGAGTTCGAACGTGGAGAGCGATTTCGCGAAATTGTAAGAAGACTTTAAAACCAATGATTACAACTGATATAACCAAACCAAATCAAAATAGAGCTTTGGTCAAATCCCTGACCGGCGGCAGACCAGACTACTGGTTGTTGGCGTTTGTAGCGGTTATTGTAACTTGTGGGACAGTAATTATTTATAGCGCCAGCTTTGTACAAGCTGTAAATACTGGACCGGATTACAACTCTGCCGCAATATTGTTCAAGCATCTTACATGGGTTGCGGTAGGTTTGGTTGGTCTTATTGTAGCAGCAAAAATAGATTACCATTTCTGGCGCAAGTACAGTGTAGCCGCCATGTTCGGTGTGGTGTTTCTATTGCTGATGGTATTGGCATTACCGGAATATTTTGCCCCGACTACTTATGGCGCAAAGCGTTGGATAACCCCGCTTGGGGATGGCTCTACGATTCAATTCCAGCCTAGCGAGTTTGCCAAGCTAATATTGATTATCTATGCCGCACATTGGTTGAGCAGCAAAGGCGACAAGGTTCGCACGTTCTGGTATGGGCTATTTCCTTTTGTCATTTCTATTGGGATAATAATTGGGCTAGTCGCAGTCGAACCCGATTGGGGTACTTCACTAGTAATCGGCTTCATTGGTTTGGCAATGTTTTTTGTAGCGGGTGCAAACCTGCTGCACCTGATTATCGGTGGTAGTTTTGCTGGGGTCGTTATAGCTGGCATTATATACCTGATAACAATTACTTCACCTTGGCGACTAGAACGAATTAAAGACTATCTCGACCCACTCGCAGATATTACCTCCCACACTACGAAGGCGTTGATGGGTTTAGGCTCAGGTGGCATATTTGGTGTAGGTCTTGGAGCAGGTCGCAGCAAGTTTTATTGGCTGCCTACCCAATTTACAGATAGTATCTTCGTGGTGTTGGGTGAAGAATTGGGTTTGGTTGGTGCCGGGACGGTAGTAATACTGTTCGTAGCGTTGGCGTGGCGAGGTTATAGTATTGCTGTGCATGCGCCGGATGGCTTCGGACGACTAGTAGCGTTAGGTATAACTAGTTACATTGTTTTTCAGGCATTTTTAAATATTGCGGTGGTATCTAACCTTGTACCGTTTACGGGCATACCGTTGCCCTTTATCAGTTATGGCGGGTCATCGTTGGCTATCTCGATGACTGCAATCGGGCTTTTGTTGAATGTTTCTAAGCAACAGGTGGATAACCCTCATATTCTTGAAATGGCTTTGCAGCGAGAGCTTGAGCGCAAACAACGAGATTTGTTGCGTGAGCAACGCGCGGCAGCGAGAGAAAGACGCGAAGCGCAACAAAAATTGCAGCAAACGGTAATTTCTGAGCAAGAAAATCAAGACCTTGAAACAGCGCGGAAAGCTTGGGAAGCCCGTACTGCTCAGGAAAAAGCCGAAATAGCTTGGCGCGAACAACTTGAGACAGAAATGGCAAGACAGAAAGCTGCGGAGCAAGAACGCCGTGATAACCAACGGTTGGAGCAAAAGCAAAATTTGCCAACGATAGCCCGTAAATCCTTTTTGGATTTTGAATCCCAGTCTGATAAGCCGCAAATAGGGGGCGTAAAGTTGCATAAGCCCCGGCGTGATTGGGCTAAAGTTTACAATAATCTGGCGCGGCGCAATAACAGCGCTGACGACTAGGGTCTTAGGGTCCCAATTAAGATGACCGTAAGCTTTTTATGGTTAATTGTAACGGTTTTGATCGGGGTCTTTACAGTTCGAGGCTATGCACGTGGTTCCTCCCGTGAATTCGTGTGGAGCTTCGCCCTAGTGGTGACCGCTTTCATCGTGCCGGGTGTACTGGACATTTTAATAGGGATAGTAAATGTTATTGCACAATTTATCAGTGATAGGGTAAATGCAGTAGCAAAAGGTACGGGCGCTTTTCAAGCCAAGCTCGACAACAATTTCAAAACGGGTTTGCAAACCGTATTGTTCCTTTTGTTGGTCGGCTTCTCCTATCTGTATGGGCGTAAAAGACCTGTGCCGGTTCCGGGAAAACCTAATATTTTACGACCACCTAGCGAAAAAAGTTTGCTGGGGGCGGTGGTAGGGTTTTTCAACGGTTTGTTCTTTTTAACTTACATATACAGCAATATCACTAAAATTCTGGGTAAGGATTTACGGCTAACTTTTCTTGATAACGTAAAAATAGCCGTACCCCAGATTGGCGGTAACGGCGCTCCTCAGCTTGGCGGAGGCGAGATTAAGCTTAAGGAAACGGGCGAACGCTTCCCACTTCTTGCTTGGTTGGAATATCTGCCGCTTATAATGGGAGGGTTTTTGCTATTTTATCTAATCTTTGTGGTGTTTTCTAACCCGCCCACCAACAAAGAAGGCGGCATTGATTTTGTAAAACTATTTCTAGGGCTTGCAGGGGCTACTATGATACTGCTGATTGGGATAAACGTATTTTTGAGGAAATGATAACTTTGTTGGGATTAGATAAACTCGATACCAGCCATGTTTTTTTGCTTGGCATAGCAGGCGCAGGTCAGTACCCGTTGGCGGAAATGTTGCTGGATATGGGTTGTAAAATCTCAGGAAGCGATCTGAAACCGGGTGTGAGCGGTGAAAAACTGCGGCAGCGTGGCGTTACGGTATATGAAGGTCATGACCCTTCTAATCTGCAAGATGCCACCTTGCTGGTAATAACGGCGGCTTCCAATGACAATAACCCTGAACTGGTGGAAGCGCAAGCACGCGGTATTCGCACTTTAACAAATGCACAAATGGTAGCCATAGTGGTTAACTCCAAACGTTGCCTTGCTATTGCTGGTACACATGGCAAAACTACTACTACTAACCTAGTTGCCGGGTTAATGTCCAGAGCCGGGTTAGAGCCAACTTTTTACATTGGAGGCGTTTCAAGGGATTTGGGACGTTCCGGTGGAGTGGGTAAAGGCGAATTTTCGGTGGTAGAAGCGGACGAATATGCCCGTCGTTTTCTTGAGTATCACCCTGATGCTGCTCTTGTAACCAATATTGAGGCTGACCATTTAGATTATTACGGCGATTTTGAGAACCTGAAGGCGGCTTATCATAAATTTGCCACGCAAGCGCGGCGTTTGTTCTTTTGTGCCGATGAACCTAATGCTCGTTTGCTGGGTGAGCAATTCCTCAAGGAACGCGGTTCAGGGGTCTATTTTTACGGACTGGATGGAATGGCGGACTGGCGTGCTGCCAATGTTGAGCCTAATTCGTTGGGTGGAAATGATTTTACGCTATGGCAAGGCAAACAGATGCAGGCGCGGGTTTCTCTGGCATTGTCCGGTTTGCACAATGTGCGAAATGCAGTGGGCGCGTTGGCGATGTGCATAACCGTTGCGCCACATGTGCCGCCCACTAAATTTTGTGAACTGATTTCGGAGCTTCAGGGTACTGCCCGCCGCTTTGAGGTAAAGGGTGAGAAAAACGGGGTGGTAGTGGTGGATGATTACGCTCACCACCCAACCGAAATTGCGGCAACACTAGCCTCTGCTCGTCAGCGTTATAGCGGTAGGCGGTTGGTAGCTCTTTTCCAGCCACACACCTACAGCCGCACCAAAGCGTTGCTTGAAGAGTTTGCCGGCGCATTTTCACTGGCAGACCGCGTGGCTTTGATGGAAATTTTCCCTTCTAGGGAAACCGATAATCTGGGTGTTTCCAGCGTGGACATTTTAAGTCGTATGCAACATCCCGGTAAGTTGGAGCAAGTTCTTACACATCTGAATGCACATGCCGCTTTGAAAGAAATTCTCCAGCCGGGAGATGTGCTGTTGACGCTTGGGGCGGGGGATGTCTGGAAGGTTGCAGACGGGCTGTTATGAGCTTTGATTTTCAAGGCGCAAAACTGGCTCTAGAGCGAGTGTTAGGTAAGAAACTGGTATTGGGAGAGCTACTTGCCAAACATACCTCTTATCGAATCGGTGGCGCGGCGGACTTCTTCGCTCGAATCACCCGTGAAGATGATATGCTGGCGGTGTTGCGGACTTGCTGGGAACTGAGTGTTCCGTTGCTGGTGCTGGGAAACGGCAGTAATGTGCTGATAAGCGACCTAGGCTGGCGCGGGATGGTGGTTGAGAACCGAATGGCGGAAATTACTATTAACCCACAACCGGACGAAACCGCTGTACTAAAAGCCGGGAGCGGCGCATTACTGGGTAATGTAGCGCGGCGCGTGGCGAAAGAGGGTTGGGCGGGTTTTGAGTTTGCCGCTACAATTCCGGGCAGTGTAGGTGGCGGTATTGTCAGCAACGCCGGAGCGCATGGCAGCGACCTTTCAAAAGCGCTGAGGCGCGTAGAGGTTGCCACTAGGCAGGGTGAGCGTAAATTGTTTGCCCATGAAGAATTGGGAATGTCATACCGTCATACCCGCTGGCGCGAACATGTGGGTATGGATAAAGCGGCAATAGGCGAACCGGGCAACGAGTTGATTCTATGGGCGGAGTTTGAATTACGTAAAGGCGATTCAAGCAGTCTCAAAGAAATAATTGATGAAATGACGAACTGGCGGCGCGAAAAACAGCCGCAAGAGCCAAGTGCGGGAAGTGTTTTCAAGAACCCGCCTGCTCCTTTCCCGTCTTCTGGCAAAATGATTGAGGAAGTCGGACTCAAGGGTAAGATTATCGGGAAGGCGCAAATCTCGCCACGCCACGCGAATTTCATCGTCAATCTGGGTGGGGCGCAGGCTTCCGATGTAATGGCGTTGATAAGGCTGGCGCAAAAACTGGTTAAAGAGAAGTTTGGCGCAGAACTAGAACTGGAATTGGAGATATTGGGCGATTGGGACACGCCTTTAAATTAATAACATGAGCGAAGAAAAACACAAAATCAGAGTCGGTCTAATATTCGGCGGTAGGAGCGCAGAGCATGAAGTTTCGCTCAATTCTGCCAAATCTGTTGCGGCGGCTCTCGACCCTGAAAAATATGATATTACCCTGATTGGCATTACTCTTGAAGGTAACTGGCTTTATCTGGGCGAAAGAGGGGCGCGTGAGGTAAATCCTGCTCGTTTAATGGCGGAAGCCACTGCCGGAGCGTTGCCCGTTACAATCGTGGGCGACCCTACCGTAAACGGCTTGGCAACAATTGAGCAAACCACTACAGGATTGTCTGTGTCTTTCGGTAAGGCTTTATCTGGCGGTTTGGACGTGGTGATTCCTGTTTTGCATGGTCCTTATGGGGAAGATGGCACTTTACAGGGCTTGCTTGAAATGGCGAATGTGCCTTACGTGGGACCGGGGGTGCTGGCTTCAGCGGTTGGGATGGATAAAGTGGCGCAGCGCGAATTGTTCCGCTCTGCCGGGATTCCCGTCATTGATTATGTAGCGTTCAAGCGGCGCGAATGGGATAACCCTGAAAAGAAAGCCTCTCTTTTGGAGGAACTTGAAGAAAAAATCGGCTATCCCTGTTTTATAAAGCCTGTAAATATGGGTAGTAGCGTTGGTATAGGTAGAGCTACTAATAAAAGCGAATTGACGAACGCAATAGATAACGCTGCTCGCTACGACCGCAAGATTATGGTTGAAAAAGGGGTGCGCCCCCGCGAACTGGAGGTAGCGGTACTGGGTAACGATGTGCCGTTGGCTTCGGTGGTAGGCGAATTGGCACATAGCGCTGAATTTTATGACTATAAAGCCAAGTATATTGATAGTCAGGGCATGCAGTTTTTTATTCCGGCGCAAATTCCGGAAGAATTGAGCGAACGTATCCGTACTCTGGCAATAAAAGCATATCTGACGCTGGATTGTGCCGGTATGACTAGAGTGGATTTCTTTCAGGATAAGGATAGCGGACAGCTTTTTCTCAATGAGGTTAATACTATTCCCGGTTTTACCTCGCTGAGTATGTACCCGATGATGTGGGAAGCAAGCGGCTTGAGTTTTCCGCAATTGGTTGACCGTCTGGTAGAGTTGGCGATAGAACGCCACGCGGATAAAAATCGCAATGAGGTTAAACCCGGTTAGGTAAATTATGAGTTCAAGAGGATCGAGATACAGAAGCAGAGTACCGCGTGACAATAGTGAGGAGCCTTCCTATACTTCTTCACGCTATACGCGCCCACAAGTACGTATCGAGCGTCCTGTCTTTGAGGATGTAAAACCAACCCGCAATAAAAAGAAGAAGCCTGAGCGGGTTAAGCTGGGGAGTACCGTCTCAACCGGAATACGCGGTTCGCGCCGTTTTAGCGATACGCTCAAAGCCGATTTCAAGAGCGGCAGGATACCATTATTGATTGGTCTAGTTTTTGCGCTTGGTCTGGTTTACTGGATTTTGACCGCCTCGAATTTCAAGATGACTAATATTAAAGTTACCGGCAGCAAGTATCTTGATGTACAGGCTGTCATAGATACTACGGGGGCGAATCAGCAGAATTATTTCTTGCTAAAAGAAGATGATATAGCCGCTAAATTGCGCCAGAAGCCCTATATTCTTGATGTTAAAGTGACAAAGGCATTACCCAACGAATTGCGCGTTGAGGTGATAGAACGCAAAACCGGGGCTGTATGGAAAATTGGTGGGATTTACTATATGGTTGACCCTGATGGGGTCATTCTTGAATCTTCCGCGCAACCAAGAAGTGATGCCTCCAGTTTGCCTGTTATAAACAGTCTGGATACTACTCAGAAGAAGATAGGCGAAAAGGTGGAGGGGGTAGCGGTATCAAGCGCGGCTCCAATTCTTGAAAGATTGCAAACGGAGGGGATAAAAATCGCCTCGTTGGATTATTCGCCTACAACCGGCTTGATAGTGGTAGGAAATGGCAAAGCCGGGACATGGAAAGCGCTTTTTGGAACAGACGCGGAACTGGATAAGAAAGTCAATTTGCTGAAGGCTTTGCAGGCTCGAACCGATTTGAAATGGACGTTGGCAGATTTACGCTTTACCGATAAACCGGTTATAAGCTGATGTTCTTTAGTAATATTCCGGGTGTCCTTCTTGTAATGTTGGTATATGCGATAGTGGATTAAAGTATCTCAGCGCCGATTTGGTGGAGTAAACATATGGCTGTTAACCGTGAAAAACCTTTGGTAGGAATAGACATTGGCACTTCTAAAATCAGCTGCATTATCGGGCAGGTGACTAAAGATGGTCATATTGATATTACCGGCTACGGAGTAAGTCCTAGTAAAGGGCTGGCTAAAGGAGTAGTGGTAAATATCGAAGAAACCTCGCAAAGCATTGCCAGTTCGGTGGAAAAGGCTGAAAGATTAGCCGGAATTAAGGTTGGCTCGGCTAATGTTGGGGTAACGGGTAGCCATATAAGCAGCATTAATAGTCGGGGCGTGGTTGCAGTGAGCAAGCTGAATCGCGAGATAGGGCATGAGGATGTAGCAAGAGTAATGGATTCTGCTCGTGCAGTAGCAATACCTCCTCAGCGTGAAGTTTTGCATGTCATACCTCGCACCTACGTAATTGATGGGCAGGATGGGGTGCGTGACCCAATCGGTATGAGTGGCTACCGTCTTGAAGTAGAGACACATATTGTTACTGGCGCGGTCAGCATCTTGAATAACCTATACAAAGCGGTGCAGCGCGTAGGTATCGAAGTAGAAGAACTGGTACTCGAATCGCTGGCAGCCAGCGAAGCGGTGCTAGGAGAGGCGGAGAAGCGTTTGGGTGTGGTGCTGGTGGACATCGGCAGTGGCACTACGGATATTGCGATATATATTGATGGCACTATCTGGCATACGGCGGTATTACCAATCGGCGGTAATCATATTACCAACGACATTGCTATTGTATTGCGTACTCCGCTTGAAACGGCTGAACGGCTGAAAACTAAATATGGCGATGCTTCGGTAATAGGCTCTATGAAGGGTTATTACGGCGGTTATTACGGACACGATAATTGGAAATTGCGTAAAGTGGATGAGAATCCTAAAATTGAAGAACAGCCGGATGAAATGATAGAAGTGGAAGCCTTCGAGATTGGTAGTAAGCAGCGCGTTTCCAGAAAAACTTTGAATGAGGTGATTTATGCTCGCGCTCGTCAGCTTTTTGAGATGGTGCAGGGTGAGATTAAGAAAAGCGGTTACGATGCGATGATTCCCGCAGGCATTGTGCTTACGGGAGGTTCTGCTAGTTTGGCAGGTATTACTGATGCGGCGGCGCATATATTGCGAATGCCCGTTCGTGTGGGTGTGCCGCGTGGAATGAGTGGAATGGGTGGAGATGCCTTGAATAATCCAACCTACAGCGCCGGAGTGGGACTGGTTTTGTGGGGTCTTAAGAAAATGAATGGCGAAGCTATTTTGCAAGAACCACGCCGCGCCAGCAGTGGTGGCGGTGGTGTCGGCAGGAAATTTTCCGGCTGGTTGCGAAATTTTTTGCCATCACAATAGTAGTTAATCGGGACATATCGCCGGGTATTGAGTTCCAGACTGGGTTTATCAGTCGGAGATAGCGCAGTAATGGGGAGAGAGAAACCGGCAACAAGCGGGTTGCGTTAAAAGGAGATAACCCTAATGACATCAAAAAGGATGCATGATCAGCAGTTGATAAATAGCGTGGATTTAGAAAGTTTCGCGCAAATAAAGGTTGTGGGCGTAGGTGGAGGCGGTTCCAATGCGGTGAACCGTATGATTGAAAATGGTCTTACCGGTATTGAGTTTTACGTAGTGAATACCGATGCTCAAGCTCTGCTCTACAGCAAAGCCCCTACCCGTATTCGGATTGGCGATAAAGTTACCAAAGGGCTTGGCGCAGGCGGCAATCCGGTAATCGGGGCTAAGGCTGCTGAAGAAAGCAGCGAGGAATTATATGAAGCGCTAAAGGGCGCGGACATGATATTTATTACTAGCGGTATGGGCGGCGGAACAGGCACCGGAGCTTCCCCTATTATTGCTCAGATTGCTAAGGAAATCGGCGCTCTTACCGTGGGCGTAGTAACCAAGCCGTTTAGTTTTGAAGGTAATCGCCGCAAAGCTTCTGCCGAAGAGGGCATTGCCCGCTTTAAAGAGCATGTTGACACCTTGATTACCATACCTAACGATAGGCTGTTGCAGGTAGCCGATAAGAAGACCAGCATTGTAGAAGCCTTCAAAATTGCGGATGATGTGTTGCGGCAAGGTATTCAAGGTATCTCCGACCTAATCACCGTTCCGGGCTTAATCAACCTCGACTTTGCCGATGTTAAGAGCATTATGACCGATGCCGGGTCTGCTTTGATGGCAATTGGACATGGTACGGGCGATAATCGCTGTATTGATGCCGCCAAACAGGCAATTGAAAGCCCCTTGCTGGAGCTATCAATTGAAGGGGCGCGTGGGGTGCTGTTCAATATTACGGGTGGCGATGATTTGGGTATTCTCGAAGTTTACGAAGCGGCGGAGATTATTCAGCAAGCGGCTGACCCTGACGCAAATATTATAGTCGGTGCGGTGATTGACTCGCGAATGGGCAGTGAAGTGAAGCTGACGGTGATTGCAACAGGCTTTGATGCGGTACGCAAGCCGCAATTGCGCCCGGTGCAGGTTCCACACTACAACAACCCACCGATGCAGCAGCCTTCCGGCAAGCCTAGCTATCAGCCTACTGCGCCGGCTGAGCCGTATCCTTATCGCCCTGCTGCCAACGATGATTTGGATATTCCGCCGTTCCTGCGCTATCGCCAGAACCGCGGAAATCAGTAGCGCCGATTTTGAGTTAAATAACTATGGTTTTGTAAGAAAGGTCGCTCGCGTGTAACCGGGCAACTCGAAACATAAACCGAAACTCAGAATCACTTTTCAATGGACATATCTTTGTATTGACCTCTTATCCTAGACGCTACTAACGTCAATTCGGATAGGTGCGTTGATACATTCTCTTTTAACGCAAACCAAGCAGCGGTCCCCACAAGGGATCGCTTTATTTTTCATAAAATAAATACAAAGATAATTCCGCTTTTTCTCAATACAACTATTATTGACAGCTTATTGATTAATCGGCTACACTCAACACGTGGATACATCGTTGCAAAAATCACAAGAAGGGCTTGAATTGCCCGTCCGTACCTTGACCTTTGACCAGATTGACTGTGAAGTTAGTATTGAAGAGGTGGTCAGGGGTTTTGTGCCTACTCCCCGTTTTTCCCATGTTTCGTTTGAAAGCTATCACCCTGACCCGAAACAGCCTTCTCAGGCAATTGCTTTGCAAAAGTTGCGTGAATATGTGAGCAGGATACAAACAGAGGGCGGAGAGCGTGGCGGTCTTTTTAGATTTTTAAAGAAGAAAACGCTGATTGCTATGAAAGGGCTTTACCTTGATGGCGGTTATGGGGTAGGCAAAACCCATCTTCTAGCTTCTGCCTATTTGGGAGCGCCTACCCCCAAAGCATATCTTTCCTTTCAAGAACTAGCTTATGCGATTGGCGCTAAAGGGATGGCACCGGCTATAGAAGCTTTCAAACCATATCGTCTCATTTGTGTGGATGAGTTTGAACTGGATGATGTGGGAAATACTATGCTTGCTAAAACCTTCATACGCGGTGTGATGGAGGGCGGTAACACTCACATACTGACAACCTCAAATACATTACCCAGCGAATTAGGGCAAGGGCGTTTTAATGCGGATGATTTCAAGCGTGAAATCGGCATTATTGCTCAAAGTTTCGAGTCGATTAGGTTAGAGGGCGAGGATTATCGCCATCGCGCTTACGGTGAGAATGTCCTTTCGGAAGGTATATATGAGCCTGATTCCTCTGCTCTGGGCAACGCTTACGAACAATATAAGTCGCTTAAAGGCGCAAAGTTATACACCACCTTTGATGAACTGCTAAAGCATTTGGCAGCGCATCACCCCATTCGCTACTCACGCTTGCTTGCGCCACTGGAAGTAGTATTTATCGAAGGGCTTGCGCCTTTCCACGAACAGATAGACGCGCTTAGGTTCGTTCATTTCATTGACAAACTGTACGACCAGCGGGTAAAACTGGCGGCTTCGGTGAATTGTACGCTGCCTGACCTATTTTTGCCGGAATATCGTGATAAAGGGTACGCTAAAAAGTATCGCCGGTGTCTCTCTCGCTTACATGAGTTAATTTCAGAAGGAATATAAAATGCAATCTGAACCTCGCGCCTGTGTGATAATCGGAGGTGGTGTGGCAGGGCTGACTGCCGCTTTACATCTGACCGAGCGGGGATTGTTGCCGCTCGTGCTGGACGCTGAAACTGCTTTTTTAGGCGGTCGTTGGAGTACAAAACCGGCAGTTGAGCTTACTTCTGCCGATGGGCGGCTCTGGAGCTTTCCCGCCGAACATGGGATTCATGGCTTATGGTGGCAATACAAGAATCTCAAAGCGATGGCTGCTCGGCACGGTTTTATGCCGGAACTGGTTTTTGCAGACCGCCAACAATGGGTTCACGGTGAGCCGAATGGTAAAATTCTACGCTGTGAAATGGGGCGAGGCGTGCGCCGCACTATACTTTGGCCCGCGCCTTTCCATTACGGCGCCTTGTCGTTTTATCCTCCTTTCGTGCGGATGCTTACCTTCAGCGATATTTTCAAAATCCCGGTCGTGCTAGGTACTTTGCTGACTGCTACTGCGATTGACCCGTTGGTTGAAGGTGTAAGCTTAGAAGGTAAAACCGTTGCGGATTTGTGCAAAGGCTGGCCCCCGCGCATGACTGCTTTTTTGGCAACTTTGGCGCGTAGCGGATTATCGGCACATCTTGATCAGGTTCCGGCAGCGGGTTTTATTGCTTTCTTACGCTTTTATTCGCTGTTGCGGCGAGACAGTCAGCGTTTCCACTATTTGCCCACTGACCCGGAAACCGCGTTGATTGCGCCGATGGCAGAAAAAATTGTCCGGGCTGGCGCTGAGATTCGTAAGGGCGCAAGGGTAGAACGGCTTGAACGTGTGGGTGAGAAAGGGTGGGTAGTATTTCTAGAAAGTGGAGAAAAGATTGAAGCAGCGCATGTAATAGTGGCTACCGATGCGCCTGCTGCTAGCCGTATCTTTAAAAATAGCCCAACCACTGCCGTGATTACTGCTGATATGAAATGGCCCGAAGGTCGCCATACGGGAGTCTTGCGCTTCTGGTTTTCTGAATCGCCCCGCAAGCGTACTGCCGAGGCGGGTATTATCAGCGGCAATTTTATATTAGATAACTTTTTCTGGTTGCACCGTATTCTGAATTCGTTCAAAGAATGGCATACTGCAACGGGTGGTAGCGCTTTGGAAACTCATATTTACAGTCAGGAGACTCTTGCTCTGGATGATGCGACGATTATTGCTCAGGCGCGGGAAGCGGTAGAGCGGATATTTCCGAAGTTGAAGGATAAAATCATACATGTCACTCTCCAACGCAACCCTCCTTCTCACACTCTTTTTGGAATCGGTTCACTGGCTCACCATATGGGCGTGCGGACTCCTTTCCCCGGTTTAAGCTGTTGCGGCGATTGGGTGCGGAATCCCTTGCCTGCCCTGTTTCTGGAACGGGCTGTCGCTACGGCAATATTGGCGGCTAATGCGACGCTAGAAGAAAAAGGGTTGCCCGTTTTTGAATTGGAAAAATATGATAAACCGGAATTTTTCGCCCGTTTGATTAGCGGTTGGATTTCATCGGCGAGGGTTTAAATGTCAGGAAACAGGGTAGTGCTTTTCGGGGCAAGCGGGTACACGGGTAGCATTACTGCGCCTGTACTGGCTCAAAGCGGGGTTGACGTAATATTGGCAGGGCGCGACCGGGCAAGGCTGGAAGCCATGCGCCGCTTACCGGGTCTTGAGAATTGCGAAATTGTCGTTGCCAACCCGCTACAGCCCGAATCGCTTGCCGCCATTTTTGAGAATCATCCTACTTTGTTGGTTAATTGTGTTGGTCCTTTCACGCTGTATGGAGAAGCGGTAGTTAAAGCCGCACTTAAAGCGGGGGTGCATTATCTCGATATAACAGGCGAGCAAGAGTATATGGCGCGGGTGATTAATCGTTACCATGCTCTAGCTCAGGAAAAACAGGTGGCGATAATTCCCGGTTGCGGGGTGGAGTATGCGCTGGGCAATTGGGCGGCAGCCTTGGCGGCAAATGGACTTGAACCGCTGGATACAATTTCAGTGGCAAACGCGGTGGCAATGAAGGGGCGGGGCATTAGTAGCGGCTCTACGCTTTCGCTGCTGGAAGCACTACGCAAACCGGGTTTGGCTTGGCAAGATTACCAGACTCAGGTAAAGCTAATTGCTTCAGAAGGGCGGCGTTTTTGCTTTCCAGAACCGCTCGGAGTACGCCGCGCCCTTATTGCGCCTTTTGGCGAAAACTTGACCTTACCTCGTCATATCAAGTGTAACAATGTAAAAACCTATATGGCGGTAGGAAGCGGTACTTACTGGCTATCGCGGCTAACTTTCCCACTACTGCCCTTTATTGGTGAGTTAATTCGGGTTGTTGCCCGCCCATTTGTCAGAAAAGGCGGACCAAATTTACAGCAACGTGGTGCAAGTCGTTGGTCAGTAGTGACAGAGGTAGTGGGACGCAAAGGGGCGTGCCGGGTAGCCTTGAGTGGAGTGGATATGTATGGGCTAACTGCTCAGATTATTGCTTATTCCGCTACCCAAATTCTTTCTGGTGAGTTTCCGGGCAAAAGCGGCGGGGTGTTGGGGGCAGCACAGGCTTTTGAATCTCGCGCTGCGCTGAATCATCTGTCAACTAAATGTGGTGTTAAGATAGAAGTGGAATAAGGCGAGAGAGGGATTTGAATTGAGCGCGAAACTCAAACTGGCGTATTTTAGCCCGGTAAACCCGGTGCAATCCGGCATAAGCGATTACAGCGAGGAACTTTTACCCTATCTCGCTCGTTACGCCGATATTGATCTGTACCTTGACGAAAACCTGCACCCTTCAAACAAGGCATTGCTGCAACAATTCAAGACATATCCCGCTTCAAAGTTTCGCGCTCAAGCGGGTAATTATGATACGTATCTGTTTCATATGGGCAACAGCGCGGCGCATGCCTATATATATCGCAACTTGCTTGCATACGGCAAAAAGGGCGTGTTGGTGCTGCATGATTACGTGCTGCATCATTTCCTAATAGGTCAATACCTGAACAACGGTAAGGCGCAAGAATACATTCGTGAGATGAGCAGACACTACGGGACTGAAGGCGAGGCTACCGCCCGTGAGGTAATCAAGGGACGCTTGCCCGAATCTCTGTTTCGTTACCCCCTATGTGAACCAGCGATAGAAGCGGCGCAAGCGGTGTTGGTGCATAGTTCTTACGCACAGGGGCTTATTAAAGCTAGATTCCCTGAAAAGCTCATAGGTGTTGCGCGGATGGGAGTTCCATTGCCCCCGTTGGTGGAGAAGAAAGTAGCGCGAGAACGGCTTGGTTTGTCACAAGACGAGTTTATTCTAACTTCTTTGGGACATCTGAATCCCTATAAGCGGTTGGATAGCGCTCTCTGGGCTTTTCGCGCTTTCAGTCGGGAGTATCCCCAATCGCGTTTTGTGCTGGTCGGTAGTCCTTCCCCCAACTACAATGTGATGGGGATGGTAACGGCGTTAGGTTTGCAGGGCAAAGTGGAGTTGACGGGCTACGCCAGTGGTGAGAAATATGCCGATTATCTGGCGGCAGCGGATGTATGTATTAATATGCGTTACCCTACTGCCGGGGAAACTTCTGCCAGCCTTTTGCGAATAATGGGGGCGAGTCGTCCGGTTTTGGTGTCACGCACGGGCGCATTTGAAGAATTGCCGGATGACACTTGCGTAAAGGTGGATGTGGACGAAGCCGAAGAAGAATTGCTGCTGGAATACCTACGCTTGTTAGCGCGTCGTCCTGACCTTGCTGCCCAACTGGGCTTTAATGCCCGCCGTCATGTGGCGTTACAGGCGCGTCTTTCAGATGCGGCGCACGATTATTATCTGTTCTTGTGCCGGATGCTAGGGCGAGAACCGGAAATTGCGCCGGAATCTCCCATAGCTTTTGAGGAAAAGCTGCCACCGCTTTTGAGTTTTGCGCCTGTTATTCAGCCCATTATAAAAGAAGCGCTCGATGATGCTCTAACAACTCGTTTTTTGTTGGAAGAGGTAGCTCAGGCTGCTGCCGAAGTTGGGATAGCAGAGGATGACCTTGCTTTGAAGAAAATAGCGGAAAGCCTCTAACCATCCTAAAGTTATCGCTCACTCATCAATTGCTCAAGCGCAGCGGTGACTCCGTCCGGTTCGGCGGTATAGGCGTAGAACTGCTGGACGCTGGATGGTCCGGAAACCATAATCCGCAAACCTGCGTCAATAGTGGTGGCTTTTAACCCGATACCGTTTCCCTTGCGCGGTTTGATGACCCCGATAACGATTTTAGTAACCCGGCTATCGTTGCGTAAAAGTTCAATAACCGAAAAAGCTGGTGCAATTACGGTGCTATGCTTGCCGTTGAACTTTGCGCCGCGCAATAAACCGCGTGGTTTGTCTGCCACTTTATAACCTTTTCTCTTAATTGCTCATCTTTTTTATGCTGCCGCTATTTTCTATTATATCAAACCCGGGTAAGTATTATACAAATTAAATCTGCACGTCAGCAAATTTGCCATTGACAAATTATTCCAGCAAGCATAAATTTATAGCCATATTTGGTTATATACCCGCTACTGTAGAAAACAATCATAAAGGCAGATAAAAAATGACGGTACTAACGGATAATTATCGCGCTTATCTTGCTTACCCCCATTATTGTGTGCTGGCAACTATCAATAAAGATGGTACTCCCCAACTCAGCACTGTTTGGTTTGAACTGGAGGGCGATGAATTGCTTTTCAGCTTGGAAGCAGATAGCCTTAAAATCAGAAACCTAAAGCGAGACCCTCGCTGTGCTGCCAGTATTCCTAATGGTGGACGCTTTGTATCGGTCAAGGGTATGGCAACAATTATCGAGGATTATTCACAAGGCTGGAATGATTTGGTGCGACTTGGAACCCGCTATTATGGAGCGGTAGAAGGCTTGAAACAGGCTGAATTTCTGGGAGGCGGTGAAAAACACCACTACACTGTGCGGTTGCGTATCGAAAAGGCTTCATCGGTTGGTGTGGGTTAAACTGCGTATCGTATCAAAAAGTCGGGGCTTTCGGGTAAGGTAAAATATTTGTTATGTGTAGTTGTACCCATAAAAATGCCCCTTTCTAGCAATAGATAGGGGCAATTTATTTTCTGGAAACGGCTATTTTTTCTGGTTTCTGTCGCTGCCCGGAAGCTTGCCTCCGAACATGGAGGGGGGCAATTTGTATCCAATAAGACTTAACTTTGGTTCAAACTTTGGTCGCAAGCCTGTTGGTTTCAAACTTCCTGCTACCTTGCCATTACCATCGTCTCCTTCTTCTTCCCACATAAAGATGTCCTGCAATACAATATTTTCGCCTTCCATACCTTGAATTTCGGTAACAGCGGTGACTCTACGGGTTCCATCGCGCAAACGGGATTGCTGGATTATCAGGTGTATTGCGCTTGCCATCTGTTCGCGAATAACCTTGAGCGGCAAATCCATACCTGCCATCAAGCACATAGTTTCAACGCGCCGGGTGGCATCGCGAGGTGTATTGGCATGGAGGGTGGTTAGTGAGCCATCGTGACCGGTATTCATTGCTTGGAGCATGTCGAGGGCTTCCCCGCCGCGGCACTCTCCTACTACAATACGGTCAGGGCGCATACGCAAAGAGTTACGCACTAGGTCACGAATGGTAACTTCAGAACTTCCGTCCACTTCCGGCTTTTTGGTTTCTAGCCGTACAACGTGACGTTGCATTAATTGCAATTCTGCGGCATCTTCAATCGTTACGATGCGTTCGGTTTCGGGAATAAAGCTACTAAGTACGTTAAGTAAGGTAGTTTTACCGGAACCTGTACCGCCTGATACCACAATGTTCAAATGCGCTTTAACACAAGCTTCAAAAAACTTTGCCATATCCGCAGTTACAGAACCAAAATTGATCAGGTTTTCGATGGTCAGAGGCTTTTTGTTGAATTTTCGGATCGTGATACTTGGACCGTCAATAGAGCAGGGTGGGATTACTGCATTGACGCGGCTTCCATCGGGCAAACGCGCATCTACCATCGGAGATTTGCGGTCAATACGTCGCCCCAGAGGAGCAATAATGCGATTGATAATCCGCATCACATGCTCATCATTTTCGAAAGTGATATTGCTTTCCAACAACCGCCCGCGTTGTTCGATGTAAATCAACTTTGGTCCGTTCACCATAATTTCTGTGACTGACTCGTCACCTAGCAATTGCTCAAGTGGTCCAAAGCCGACCATTTCTGCCAATACTTCGTCAAAGAGGATTTTCTGCTGTTCTTGCGATAGATTAAGCTGAAGCTGATCATAAACCAGCTTGAATTTTGTAGCCAACTCGCGCGTGGTTTTATCATCACGGTTCAGCACAGTGTTTGTGCCGATGCTTGATTGAATACGGTTTACAATCTGGTTTCGGAAGTCGCGCAATCTTTCACGATCTACCACAATGGCAGCCATGCCCATTCCCGGTATCATACTACTGGAAGTCGGTGGCGGTGCTACCGAAGTTGCACCCGGTATTGTTGGATTATTCATCATATTGCCGGCGAAGGGCGGGGGTGGTGGGGTTCCTTGTGCGGGCGTGCCTGAAGGAGGCATAGCCTGTGGGGGGTTAGGCGGTAATGGAACTGATTCTCCGGGACGACCTTCCGGGGTAGGACCCCCAACTCTTTTCAAAAGCATAAATTAAAACTCCCTTACGATTTTATCTAATACCGGCAGCCGTAAGCCTTATAGTTCAACAAAATAACTCGCAACCGCTTGGTCAATTAAGTCTTTTGTCAGTGTAGGGGGCGCCCCAAGATAAGAAGAAATACCCAAAATTTGCTTTAACAGGTCGCGGGGGTGACAGTTTCTCAATTCGCGCCGGGCTTTTACGTAGTGTTCTTTCAGCAAATAAACTGCCCCTTCATCCGTGAAACCGACCTTTAGTTCCTCGCATTGGCGGCGCAAAATTTCGCGATATTCTTCATAGGTAGGATTGCGTACTTCGATTTTATTTTGGATACGGCGCAAGAACGCTTCATCTACTAGGTCTCGCGGGGCAAGGTTGGTTGAAAATACAATCAGTTCATCGAAAGGCACTTCGATTTTCTTACCAGTACGCAGGGTTAAAAAGTCCATGCGCTTTTCCAACGGCACAATCCAGCGGTTTAGGAGGTCACGGGGGCGCATTTGCTGGCGACCAAAGTCATCAATTAGGAACATCCCGTTATTGGATTTTAATTGGAAGGGAGCTTCATAGTATTTGGAGGCATCGTCCCAAATCAAGTCGAGGCTACCCAACGACAACTCACCGCCGACTACGATAACAGGTCTTTTGCATAAAACCCAGCGGGCGTCAAGTTTTTTTTCTAGGCTTGAGCTATCGTGGCTATTGCGCTGGTCTGCGGAAATTACGTGCAAGTTCTGATCATACACTTTGATAACAAATCCGTCAGCCTCTATAGCATAAGGAATATAGACATCGCCGCCCAGTAAACGCGCGATATGCTCACTTAGGAGCGTTTTGCCGTTTCCCGCCGGACCATATAAGAACATGCTACGACCGGTGTTAATGGCAGGTCCGATAGAATCCACGATATCGTTACCTACCACCATATCAATAAGCGCTTCACGCACTTGTTGCGGTCCTACATGAATATCACCAAAGGTTTGCGCCTTGATTATCTTGCGATATTGTTCCAGCGAGACGGGGGCAGGTCCTACATAGGAAGAATGGTTGATGACTTCGAGCGCACGTTGCACTCCCTTGGGGGTTAGCACATATTGGTAAGCTGACTCTCCAAGCCCTTCGCTACCGCCGATGTCAATAATTTCTGCTTTCCGCAACTGGTTTATAACAGGTTCAACTACACCAAAGTAGGGCAACTTAATTACTTCTGCCATTTTCTGAGCAGAAATGATGGTAATTTGGTAGATTAATTTAATAACTAAATCGCCGATTATACGCTGGGAAATCTCAGTTTCCTGAATAGTATTGGGTTCAGGAATTAATCTTTCAACATTTCTAAGGCGAGAGTCAAAATTTCTGATGTTATGATAGTTGCTAAGCATAGACATAAAATATGCTAACCTCCAGTTACTTCTTCAGGTTGATTGCACAGGTTGGCAACAAGTTTCCAGCGTAGTAGTTTCTGATAGGCTGTATTCTCAATTGTTGGTTATAAAGACATGTTAACTCAGACCTATAGATTTGTAAATAACCATTTTGTCGATTTCTTCAGGGATGATACCTTTGGCGAACTAAAAAGGACATTCTTTGCTAAAATAACTGGAGCAGGAAAATGTCTCTCCAACCTATGACGGTTGCAAGAAACGTTTTTAGGGCAATAACCTGCTGCACCTGTCGGAGAGAAGCTATAACAAATGTCACTTCTTTCTCGTGTAGCGAGGCTTTAGGTAGCCTCTTTACGTTTACTTAATGCTGTAGTATAACTGTTCTTATGAGAAAAGCTTTTATGTACAGGATATTTCCCAACAAACGAACCACTCGTATTCTTGAGGCAAGCCTTGAAGAATGTCGCTGGTTTTACAACGCTACTTTGGACTTTCGTAAAAAGGCGTGGGAAGACGAAAAACGTACTGCCAATTACTACGAAGCCAAACGGCGTATTCCTGAACGACAAGATTTTTGTTGCGGACTTGGCTATCAATTGAATGGCGCACAATCACTGCCTTTCCAAAAGCATTCACGATGTGGCATGGTCGGGATTTTTCAGTATGTTGTGTAGCAAAGCGGAAGAAGTTGTCTATACTAGCAAAACCTGTAGCAAATGTGGTCATAGGCTTCTGGACAAGCTCCCACTTTCTGATAGCGTATTCATTTGTCTCGGATTGTAGCCTTCATTTAGACCGTGACCTCCATGCTTACTTAAACATCAAAAGCTTGGGATTACAAGCTGTGGGTTTGTCCCTAGATGCTCACGCCTAAAAGCGTGGGGAGTAATCACTATTAAGTCTATATTTAGATTTATTAGTGGGAAGGCATACAAATGTATATTAAGAACCAACCCGGTCAAAATGGCAAACATATAGATACAAGTGCTTCTTCAAATAGTAATAAGGATGAGCTTCTCTACCGGATAGTGCGTACTGCCGCTGAAACTTTGAGAATGCCGTTTGCCTTTATTACCCGCGCTAGCCTTACTTTAAGAGCATCATATTGTAACCTTGAGACTGAAAACCCGCTCGATTTCTCTTATTGTCAGCAGGTAATTGATAGTAAAAAGCCCCTGTATATAAGTGATACACATAAAGCCCCGGCAGTTTCCCAAAACCCGCCACCCCTCTTTCGTTTCTATGGTGGCATTCCTCTTTTCAGCCATGATTATAATGTGCTTGGTGTATTATGTTTGATTGATTACAAACCACGCCGGCTAAATAATGTTCAACGACAACTGCTAGAAGACCTAGCAGCTTGGGCGGAGAACGAAATTAACCTTCTTAAGATTAAGAAAGCCAGTGCAATGGCACGGGAAAGCGATACTCGTTTCTCTAAGGTGTTCAGAGCCGCACCTATTCCAATTGCGATTAATTTTCTGGAATCCGGAGAATTTATTGAAGCGAATGATAGCTTTCTGAAGCTTACCGGTTATAATCGCGCCGAGTTGCTGAAATATACTATTGTGAAACTACTGGGCAACTCTTCCAAAGAGCATATAGACCAACTGAAAAAGTTGATTTTGGACGGCGCTTTTTATAACCACGAAATAACCTTCAAGAACAAAAATGGCGAGTTACGCGAGGTGGTTCTATCTTGCGAAGCAATAGAGATAGACGGCGAACCTAGCTTTCTGACAATGGGTCGTGACGTTACCGATGACCGCCTATCACGAGAAGCTTTACGGCGCAGCGTAGCCACAAACCGGGCTTTGTTCGATGTAATCCCCGATTTGATGCTCAGAATTAGCCAGGACGGATTAATTTTGAATTATAAACCGTCAAAAGAGTCGCTGCTTCCGGTAGCCCTTGAAAACCTGATAGGTTGCACACTATTTGATATTTTTGAGCCGGGTCTTGCCTCCGTTTATCTTTCAAATGTGCGAGAGGCGTTGAATAATCGAGAAACCCGCGTTTTCGAATATCAGCTTGTAATTGATAATAGTATTCGCGATTTTGAGGCGCGAATTGTGGTTAGCGGCGAAAATGAGACATTGGCAATTTTGCGCGATATTACCGAGAGAAAAACTGTAGAGCGCATGAAGAATGAATTTATTTCAATTGTCAGTCATGAATTGCGGACACCGCTTACTTCTATTCGGGGTTCACTGGGTTTACTTGTCGGCGGCGTGGTTGGGGAGTTGCCGGATCAAGCTAAAATGATGCTCGATATTGCTCACAAGAACAGTGAGCGTTTGGTGCGCCTGATTAATGATATTCTCGATATTGAGAAAATCGAGAGTGGTAAATCTAGTTTTAATATGAAATCGCTTGAAATTCAGGCACTGGTAGAGCAAGCTCTAGAAGCAAACCGGGGTTATGGCGAGTTGTATAACGTCAGCTTTAAACTGACCAAGAAATTGCCGGGCGTAATGGTTTATGCTGACCAAGATAGATTAATGCAGGTGCTGGCGAATCTGATTTCCAACGCCACCAAATTCTCACCTAAAGATAGTGTGGTTGAAATATCTCTAACCGGCACGCAGCATAGTGTCAGAGTGGATGTAACCGACCATGGGAACGGCATCCCTAAAGAATTC
Source organism: Candidatus Chlorohelix sp. (assembly GCF_037138995.1). Lineage (NCBI taxonomy): Bacteria > Bacillati > Chloroflexota > Chloroflexia > Candidatus Chloroheliales > Candidatus Chloroheliaceae > Candidatus Chlorohelix > Candidatus Chlorohelix sp. The sequence goes on from NZ_JBAXHI010000003.1 coordinate 141,952, forward strand.
CGAAATCGCATCTTCCAGAAGTTTGCTCAAGCAGATTCTTCCGATACCCGCTCGAAGGGTGGAACTGGCTTGGGCTTGAGTATTGCAAAGGCTATTGTTGAGAAACTAGGCGGGATTATAAACTTTGAAACCGAAGAGGGTAAGGGTACTACTTTCTACTTTGTTATTCCGGTATGGCATGAAATACCTGTTACCAAAGAAAACCCCCAAGAAAATACTGCTGTGCTGATTTGCGAAGACGATGCGGAAATTGGTTTGCTGCTAAGTATGATGCTCAAACAAGCTGGGTTTGAAGCAGATATTGCCCAAACTGCGCTTCAAGCTAGGCAGTTACTTCAACTCAAGCCTTATTCCGCCATCACATTGGATGTAATGTTACCTGATCAGGATGGGCTTTCCTTGCTACGTGACCTAAAAAGCAGCGAAGCTACCATGAATATTCCGGTGGTTATGGTTTCAGCTAAAACAAGATCAAATCAGGATTTGACTCAAATTGCGACATTACAAATTGTTGACTGGATTGAAAAGCCGATTGATCAGGAAAGGCTGATTGAAGCGGTGCAACTTGCTGCCAATATTTTTTATGGCTATAAACCGAATGTGCTACATGTTGAGGATGATGCGGATGTTTCGAGCGTGGTATCTGCAATTCTCAGCAATATTGCCCACATTACAATAGCAGCAACTTTGAAGCAGGCTAGGCGCTTACTCCGAAATCAGGTGTTTGATTTAGTGATATTGGATTTGGATATGCCAGACGGATCAGGGTTAAGCCTATTACCATATTTAAATAAAGCGCCGGGTCATAAAATTCCGGTGGTGGTTTTCTCTGTTTCTGATTTGGAAGAGGCGGTTGTGGCTAAGGTTGATGCCATTTTAATTAAATCCCGTACCAGCAATGCAGCATTAATAGACACAATTAAAGCAATTATTCGAAGAACTAGGTTCAAACGCTTAGAACATAGTGTAAAATAAATATTAAATGCAGATATTAATAATTATTTATATGGTGAAAGCTTGTTGAAAGGACTAATTGCTTGATTGCCGGAAAAATGCTTGAAAAAATCTTGCTGGTCGAGGATGAAGTAGATATTCAGATTATAGTGCAAATTGCCCTTGAAAGAATCGGCGGTTTCAAATTAAAAGTCTGTAGTTCAGGCAAAGAGGCGTTGCTGGCTATTCCAGATTATATGCCAGACCTCGTTTTACTGGATGTTATGCTGCCAGAAATGGATGGTCCCACCACCCTAAAGCAAATTAGAGCTAATCCCCTAATGGCGGATATTCGGGTAATTTTTATGACAGCAAAAGTGCAACCCCAAGAAATTTCGCAATATATCAAGCTAGGCGCAATAGGCGTTATCAGCAAGCCGTTTGACCCTATGATGATTGCCGCCAATATCAAAAATATCTGGAGGGAGTGTAATGGCGAATGATAGTGAGTTGGAGATTGCGGCAGAGTTAAAGTTATTGCGTAAAGCCTACGCCGGAAGATTGCCCGGTCGAATGGATGAAATCAACAATTGTTGGCTTGAGCTTCTCTGCAATAACTGGCGAATGGATTATCTTGCGAACCTACATATGCTGGCACATAAGCTGGCAGGTTCGGGCGCTACTTACGGTTATACGCAAGTAAGTGATTCGGCTAAAACGCTGGAACAGAAATTAGAATCCCTTATATCTTCCGGTATGACACCCGATAATTCACAAATTCATGAGCTTGATCGGAATATACGGAACCTGCATAAGATTATTCAAAATACTTATCGCGCTAATCAATTTGACGATACAATACTAAATTCACCTGAAACGCCTTATCTGAGTTTGGATACCCAATTTAGGACGATTATAATTATTGAGCCTGATCCAGAGGAAGCTCAATCGCTTGCTCAACAAATCGGCTATTTTGGTTACGAAGTACATACCTTTAAGGATATAGAAGAAGCTTCCTTTCTGTTGGAGCAAAGCCGTCCGGTAGCTATTATTACCGATATAATATTTTCTGATGATGATATGTCAGGAATGCAAATGGCGGCACAGGTAATTAAAAATAAAGCCCAGGACTCCAAGCTGATTTTTCTTTCCTCGCGTTCGGATATTGCGGCGCGTTTACATGCGGTGCGTGCAGATGGGCATGCTTTCTTGACCAAGCCAGTTGATATTACCAGCTTGATTGACCACCTCGACCAATTGACAGGCACGCGCTACAAGGAACCCTATCGGGTGATGATTATTGATGATGATGTGGAAGTGGCTAACGCCATTGCTGTAACTCTTAGAACTGCCCCGAACGACCTCTTTGAAACGCTTATTCTTACCAACCCTTTGAAAATTCTAGCTCCACTTACGGAGTTTAACCCCGATTTGATTTTGCTGGATATGTATATGCCCAGAGTAAAAGGGCAAGAAATTGCCAAGATTATCCGGCAACTCGATGCTTTTGTAACAGTTCCAATTGTGTTTCTCTCTGGGGAAAGCGGCGAAGCACGCGAGCTTGAAGCGGTTACCTCTGGCGGGGATGATTTCTTGAACAAGCGAGTTCCTGCTAATCACCTAATTGATTCTATTAAAGCCAGAATTGATCGTTCACGCTCGGTTCGTTCGCTGATGGTACGTGATGGCTTGACAGGTTTGCTGAATCACACCAAAACTAAGGAACAACTTGATATTGAGGTTGCACGAACACGTCGCCGTAGCGGTATTCTGTCTATGGCAATGATTGATATTGACCACTTCAAATTGGTAAACGATACCTATGGACATCCAACCGGCGACAGGGTTCTTAAAAGCCTCTCCCGCTTATTGCAGCAACGTTTGCGCCGCACCGATATTATTGGACGCTTTGGCGGTGAAGAATTTGCAGTAATTTTACTTGATACCGATGCACAAGAGGCTTTCAAAGTAATTAATGATATTCGCGAAGGTTTCGCCCAGATTCACCATCAATTTCAAGACCACGAATTCTCGGTTACTTTTAGCTGTGGTATCGCTTCTTTTCCCGAATTCGATGACGCTTCTAGCCTGAACGATGCAGCTGATAAAGCCCTGTACGAGGCAAAAGATGACGGGCGAAACAGGGTGCGTATAGCGGAGAAATATCTTTTCTAGTCAGCGTTATTTCCCTACTTTCCCCAGAACTTGACATAATATTTACTCGTTTCTTCTCTACAATGGTTGTGCGCCGTATGCAACTGGCTATTTTTAGAGAGGATAACTAGAATCAATCATTGAAGCTTCCAGAGGCTGAAATTTATGGTAGTTCCTCTATATTTTAAAGGACTTTCGCTTGGAATAGGATGAATGAAACTAGATTAGAGACAAAGGGCTTAAGCCCTTTGCCTGAAATCACCTCTAAAGCGAAAATCCTAGAGTTACTGTAAATAGGTCAGGCTTGGGCGGTAGCTTTGCTAAGTGCAATTTGCTGCTCTACAAACTCGGTAAGGCGTGCATTGAGTTCCTCCGGTTTTTCGTCTTGGGGGCAGTGCGCCGCATCTTTCACTAGATACACCTCCGCCTGCGGAATCAGTTTTTGCCACTGCGGCAACATAATAGCAGGCTTCATTGAGCGGTCGTATTCACCCCACATAATTAGGGTGGGCAATTTCAGGTCGCCCGGTTTGAGGGGCAACTGGAAATTGATGAAATTACGAGTTACCGCAAGATAGGAAAAAGCTGCGCCGGGAGTGCGGAGAGGCGCTCGGAACTGCTCTACCAGTTGCGGAGTCACCTTCGACTTGTCCCAGTAAGCTTGTTCCAATCCGGCGCGTGCCGCCCATGCAGATGCGCTCATCGCCAGAGCCGCCGCTTCTCCCACCAACGGCGCACTCAGGGCGTTGAACATCAACATGTCGAAACTGGGGCGTTTTACCTTGCGCTCTTGGTTTAGGGCTTCCACTTCCAACTTGCCCTGATCCGGCAAACCGGAACTATCCACCAGTACCAGAGCTTGTACCTGCTCAGGATAATTCAGGGCGCATTGTATCGCTGCCATTCCGCCCATCGAATGCCCTACCAGAATCACGCGCTCTTCCTCTTTGTGCGCCACCAAAGCGCTAATCTGCTTTGCCCACAGGTTTGCGCTATAGGTTACTTTGCTGCCGGGCAGCTTCTCGCTGTAGCCAAAGCCTAGCAAATCCAGCCCATACATGCGGTAACGCCCTCGCAAACCTTTGAAAGCCTCGCGCCAGTGTTCGATAGATGCCGCGTAACCGTGAATAAAAACGAGTGCGGGCTTATCCTTGCTTTGCTGAGCCCACTCGCGCTCTTGCGGGTCGGCGGCATCAGGGCTAGGCAGTGATTCCCAGTAGCGAAACTTGCCGGGCTTCCATGCCACGAAATGTTCATTTATATAAAGTTTCTCATCTTTGGAAAGCATATGTGTTAACCTCGAATTGTGTAATCAAAAAAAGTACAAGACTCCCCTATTTTATACCTTTTATAAGTTTAAGAGATTAAGACAGTTAGAATGTTTGGCAAAGATATAGTTGGTTTTATGTTGACACTTTTATGTTTACTTGATAGCATAACTGCAATATCCAAAAATGAGCGCATGTAGCCGTAAATAACGAGTGTAGCTTCTTGCCTTATAGCTATTTTCGCGCATACATTTTTTATTTATGGGAAACATACCTGCCGCAATTGGCTTATGCAGGAGAATAGTTGGGATGATAGGTTTTTTGCTTAAAGAGAGATACCGAATCGTCAACCAGATTGGGGTTGGCGTTACTTCGACTGTGTTTGAAGCGGATGATATTCAGACTGGTAATAGGGTTGCAATAAAAGTTCTAAAGCCAGAACTAAACCAGAACCTTACCTTTTTGCAACGTTTTAGACGCGAAACTCGCACTACTCAATCCATCAATAGCCCTTACATTGTCAAGGTTTACGACTACGATATCCAAGATGGACACAATTATATTGTAATGGAATTAGTGCGCGGCAAAACTCTGCGCCAGTTGCTGGACGAAAAAAGCCCTTTGCCTATAATCCAGAGCTTGCGCTACACCATCCAGATTCTAGACGGTGCGACTGAAGCGCATCGCGCTGGTATCGTGCATCGCGACCTCAAGCCTGCCAATATAATGGTAACTAAGGATGGTACGGTGAAGGTGATGGATTTCGGTATCGCCAAAGATGCAGCGATGACTTCTATTACCTCGGACGGTTCGGTTATCGGCACACCCTACTATATGTCGCCTGAACAGGTGAAAGGTCTATCGGTAGATTCTCGCTCGGATGTGTATGCCATCGGCGCAATCCTTTACGAAATGTTGACTGGAACGCCGCCTTTTGAATCGGAGTCCACCTACGCTATCATCACGATGCACATTGAGAAGCCGCCTACTCCCTTGAATGTAGTCAATAACAATATCCCAATGCTTCTTAACGCGATGGTATTGAAAGCACTTGCTAAAAGACCGGAAGACCGTTACCAGAATGCCAGTGAAATGGCTTATGCCTTGCGACTTTATCCCGGTATTACCAGCGAAGCCTCCCGCACCGTAGATGGTCCAACTGTGCCGATACCGCATTTGTACATGCCGCATTATCAGGCGCAAACTCCTACGCCGTCCCAGTACCTCCCACCAAGCCAAACACCCCCTTTTGTGCAGGAACTAATCGGCAACGACCATACTATCCAACCGGGAATGCAATCGCTGCCGCCTACCCAAAACTATAGCCCTACGCCTTTGCCTTCCGCTTCAAACCCGCCTTATAATATGCCGCTTCCGCCGCAAAATGCTCAACAAAACCCGCAATCGCATTTTATACAAGAGTTGATTGGCAATGACCATACCATCCAACCGGGAATGCAATCGTCCGCGCAACCGCCAATTCCACCCGCGATTCAAGCTTATACTCCTACGCCACCGCCCATTCAAAACTATAATCCAACTCTGCCTCCAAACGGTCAAGCCTTTATTCCGACGGCGCCCATGCCGTTGGTGGGCTACAGCCCTACGCCGCCACCGCTGGTAGATTATACTCCTACCCCGCCAGCGCCTATACAAGGTTATAACCAGACTCCATTTCCTGCTGCTCAGTCCCCAATGCCAGCGGGAGCGCAATCGCCAATTCCACCCGCGATTCAAGCTTATACTCCTACGCCACCGCCCATGCCAAGAGCGCAGGGTTATCCTATATCACCCCAAAATAAGAAAAAACATGCTGTTTCTTTGTGGCTGGTTATCATGTTAGGGCTGTTAGCGCTTGTGGGCGCAATCGCGCTGGTAATTATGCTGGCAACCTCAAATGGCTCTACTACGGTAGCGCAGAATACTACTGCTCTGCCAGCGTCAACTGTTACCACGAGTGCGACCACTGTCGCGCAATCGGTTACTACTGCGACTACCTCTACGCAAACCGCTTTGGTTGCAACTACTGCTACTGCTAGTCTATTACCTATGCCCGATCCCGATGCTACCGCTTTTAATGCTGCTTCCGCTGCGTTGCAAGCTAAAGACTGGAAAAAAGCTATTAGCTTGCTGGAAGGGCTTGCTGCTCATAACTTCAGAACGGCTGAGGTAAATGATCGTTTGAAAATAGCGTACTGTTCTTACGGACGCGAGCAATTAGGCGTAGCCGACCCATCCGAGCTTCAAGTTCTGCTGGATAAATGCCTTGCCCTTGACCCGAATAACGCCGATGCAAAAGAGGCATTCGAGCGTATCAAAAACTACCGCGAAGGGGCAATATTCGCTTCGCAAAGTAACTGGGCAGCAGCTATACCTCCGTTTGAAAAGGTGTACGCTCTCGATGTGAACTTCCGGGATACAGGTACATTGCTGTTTAACGCTTACCGTCAGTATTTGGGCGCACTTACCGACCTAAGTAGTTATAACGATGCCTTGCTAGTGTGCGATAAAGCGAGACAAATGACTAACGGCGCCGATTACTCGCAAATTGACGCTTCCTGCAAGCGAGTCCAGCAATTAGCCGCGCCTACTGTGCCTGCGCCGACACCAAAACGAGCGCCTACTGCTACCCCTCGCACCTGTTTTAGCAATTTCTTTGCTTATAATGTTGGGCAACCCGGCGTAAACAATGTGGCTGACCTTGGTTCTAGCTCTATCATGGGGTCGGTAATCAACCGCAACAAAGGCGCACTTGCTGGGGCAACTGTGCGCGTGAGTACGGGTGGTTTTAGTTTTACCACTCAGACCGATGGGGGTGGACACTACCGCATCGGGGGGCTTGGCAAGGGTACATGGAACGTAGTGGTAATCGCTGCGCCGGGCTACTCCATTTGCACCTCTCTATCGGCAGCAGTCACGGTAAGCGGTGAACCCTCTTTTGTCGCCTCCGCTGATTTCGTAGAATCCGAGCCGTGATATAAAATACTGGCGTTTGTCTTGACGCAATTTGGGAAAAGTGTATAAGAGGTAGAATCAGGCAAGGGGCATAAAGCTCCTTGTTTTTTGTTTTTACTGAATCCGCTATTCCGCTCCCTTAGCATATTTAAAAGGCAGAGCATTTCTGAATTGTAGTATAAACTACTAAAAATGAGTGAATTTACTATATAAACTGATAAATAAGTCAATTTTTAAAAGCCCAATCGGGTGATTGGCAAATATTTTGTTTCTCAAGAGCAATTCTTTAGCTGGATTCAACACCGAGCGCGTATCTGAAAAAAACAAAGTGAGGTTAAATTGTTTATGCAAACAGGTGCTAAGGTAACATCCCAACAGGATGAAACAATGGTAAAACATGAAATTGAAACCAATTTTGAAGGAAATATTACACCGGAAATGGTTGAAGACTTCCAGAAAGAAGTTTTTGCTTGGAAAAAAGATTACTTTAAACGCCACCCCATTAAGGGAGCCTTGATTGTAACTTTCGTGACCTTGCGGATTTTCTACGGCTTGTTTTTTCTATTTGCTTTCAACCAAAAATACTCAAAGCGCTGGATGACTACTGATATTATGCAGAAACATTTCCGCCAGCGTTATCAAGAATTAAAGCCGAATTCGTTTTCGGCGCGTTATCTGAAGTTTTTTGGCATTCCCTTTTACAAACCAATTGCTTGGGTTTTGGTGCCTAGCCAATTAATAATTGCGCTGAGTATGGTTTCCGGCACTGCTACAAGGAAAAACGGGGCTTTATCACTTTTTATATTATTGAATATTGCTGCTGGAGGTTATGGCAATCCTACCTTGCCGCCTTTTATAATCAACGCCATATTTTTGTCGGTATTGCCATCCGGTCAATGGCTGGGATTTGACCAAATACTTTGCAAACGATTTCCAAATAATTCTTTGTTCGTTTAATTAGGAATTCGCTAGGTTTTGCCGATTATCGAACACCTTATTTTCCCAAACACTCCTCCATTATTACAATAATAAAGTAGAGATGGAGGCATGTTTGGGATTTTTACAGGTCTAACATTAGTGGTTTCAAAATGGCGTTTTCGTGCTGAAGTAACCAGCGTTTGCGCTCAAGTCCGCCCGCATAACCGGTAAGGTTGGCGTTTGCCCCGATTACTCTATGACATGGTATGACTATTGCGATAGGGTTAAGTGAATTTGCCAAGCCAACTGCACGTGCCGCTCCGGGTTTACCCAATTTTGCCGCCAATTCTCCATAAGAGGCAACTTTCCCTGCTGGTATATCTCGCAACGCTGTCCACACCGCTTGTTGGAAAGGTGTACCTCCGGGATTAACGAGGATTGAATTAAGACAATTAAAATCTCCTGCTAGATAGGCGCGTAATAAGCTGCTAAAACCGCAGGGGTCGGAACTTTCTTGAAGATGGGTATTTTCGTAGCGTTGTTGCAACAGTTTGAACATACGCCCCTCGTAACCAGTATAATCCAACGCGCACAAACGGTTATTATCCACTACGATTATTATTTCTCCAATTGGAGAATCTATTCGGTCAACCAGTAAATTAGGCATTACTCATATCCATACAAAATCAAAGCAAAATAGGACGCTTTGGCAGTATAAGCTATTCCTAAATGTTAGTAAAACTAGCTAAGGTTAGTTATAAGTGGCTAAAATAGCTCAAGCCGATTTGGTTTCTAGCCGTTTCTTTACTTAAATTAGTTATACAATAGCTATAACAGGCTATTTTTACAATATTTTAACCTAGTTTTACGTGGATTTAATCCTGTGAGGTTTAAAATATTAATAATTGATAAAAGAATAATTTTATTTAGGGTTTTTTTCCTCTTTATTACTTCCGTTTTGTTTGATAAGACGGAGTGCAGAGGCATGATACTGTATGCGTTAGTGGGCAAAGGCAGCCTAAATTAGCGATTTAATTCAAGCTGGCGTAAAGAATCATAGCCTTTCATGTTTAATTTTCCCCTAGGTAATAATACGCCAGTTTATTAGACATATCTATTTCAGCCTACTTCGGTGTCGAAGCGGGTTGCGTTAGTCCGCCTATCGCAACGGCGCGTTAGGTAAGTTTATCGCCACAATAATAAAACAGGGATAGTGCTAACTAGCTATCCCTTTATTTTTGAGCGGTATTTTGCTAGAAAATAAAACGAGGAGTTTTATACCCCTCGTGTTAATCGTTTATAAGGCTTGCCTGATACTTCTATTTCACTAACGTTTTTGCTTTTTCTGCGATTTGCGCTGCCACCCGTTTACCATCCGCAATACAGTCTGGAACGCCGACTCCCCTGAAAGCTGCTCCTGCCATGTACAAGCCTTCGTGCTGCGCCGTTAACCGCTCGATTTCGGCTACTCGTTCTTCATGCCCTACATCATATTGAGGGTTTCCCTTATGCCAGCGAAATACTTTGTTTAGCACGGGGGTAGCGTTAATACCCATCGAGTCACGCATTTCTTCCCGCACCATTTGCAACAAACTCGCTTCATCCTGTTCTGCCAGTTCTTCAGCGGAAGCGCCCCCTACAAAGGCGCGAACTAGCACATATTCTTCTGGGGCGCGCCAGTTGAATTTGGTAGATGACCACGCGCAAGCAATGATTTTGCGCTTTTCGCTGCGCGGCACTACGAAACCAAAGCCACTCAAGGAATGCGCTACTTCTTTACGGCGGTAGCCTAACGAAACGGTAGCAGTAGAAACATAACGAATCTCTTTCAGTTTTTTCGCCAATTTTGAATCCAACCCCTGCACAATACCGGCTGTGGCATAGGTGGGAGTGGCGAATATTACCGCATCTGCCTTTAAATGTGAGCCATCATCCAAAGTAAGGTCGTATGCTGTGCCATCATGTTGAATCGTTTCAACCTTACGATTTAGGAGCAATGATTTGGCATCAAGCTTTTCCACAATGGCTTCGGGCAACCGCTGCAAGCCTCCGCGTAGAGTCAGAAAGTTTGAATTAGGAGCTTTACTGGGAGTGTTGATGCTGGCTTGCTCTTTCTTTTTGGCGCGGGCTGCCTCAATCTTTTGGGTGATAATTCCTAGCAGTAGGCTACCGTATTTCTTTTCCATTTCAAGAAAGCGCGGAAAGGTGCTTTTCAGGCTCATGTGATCGGCATCAGCCACATAAATACCGGCTACCATCGGTCCCGCGATGCGGTCAAGCGCTTCTTTGCCAAGGCGACGACGCACGAAATCTGCTAGGCTCACGTCTGAATCGTCCTTGCGGCGCGGTATAAATAAATCCAGCCCCATGCGTAGCTTTCCGGGCCACGAAATCAATCCAGATTTCAGGAAGGGGGTGATTTTGGTAGGGATTATGAGCATAACGCCTTCAGGCATCCGGCGAAGTTTGCCGCGACTCCATACGAAAACCTTACGCGCTTCAGTGTTTGTTCCGATTAATTCTTCGTCCAGATTTAGGGAGCGGCACAAGTCAACTGCTGCCGTTTTTAGTGCATGGAACGAATCGGGCCCACCCTCGACCACAAAATTGCTTTGGCGTACCGTACTTACTTTGCCGCCGAAATGCGACGAACTTTCGATAAGTACATAGTCAATTGCACCCTGACCGAGTTGTTGCAGGTAATAGGTGGCAGATAACCCCGCCATTCCTCCTCCTATAATTGCTACTTTCATCGCCTAAACCTCGTAAATTTGCTCTTTGAAGCGGGCAACCTACCTGCAATGTCTGAGCTAAATGATTATATGTAGTTTCCGATGCTTCAAGTTTTCAGGTTCAACAGGAAAAGTAATACACACTCTATACTACCTTAATGCTGTATATCTTTACAGTATTCATGACTACAATCTGAAGGGAGTTAATTTCTGTGTTTCTTGACGGTTGTTCAGCCTCTAAACTATACTCAAATTAGGCAGGCTTGCTTGATGTAGCTTTGCTACAAAGACAAGCTGTATATATGATATTATAATCATTAAAAGCAGTTCGGACACAGGGGGTCTCTTTAGTTAGTAAATCACGTTTTTGAGGGTGGATAAGTTCAACTGTGAAAGTGCAAGAATACAGTTTGAGTAGTTCGCCTTAGTAGAGAGTGGCGTGACTCCCCGTACCTAAATCAAAAAAGCAAAGGTGGCTGAGGTCATGAAGGTAGATATCTCTGTAACTTCCCCAACACAAAACCCTGAATTAGCCGGAATCCAACCGCCCGTAAATAACCCAGTATATCGCTTAGGTAAGTTAGTTACTGGTAAGCGAGGGCGCTGGGTAGTATTGATAGTATGGATTTTACTGACGGGCTTATTGAGCAGCTTGCCGCCAAAACTGTCCAGCCTATATGATGATAATCTCGCTTCGGACATTGGCGATCAGGAATCGGTTCGAGCTTCCAAATTGTTGGAACAGGCTTTCCCTAATCGTAAAGGGCTGCCTGCGATAATCGCTTTTTACAATCCATCCGGTCTAACTGATAGTGATTTTGCCACAGCCCAGAAAGTCAGCGATTGGCTGGTTTCTGGTAATCAGCCCCCTAAAGTTGGGCAGGTACTTTCCATTTATACCGTGCCACAGTCCCGTTCGCAATTGGTTTCGGCGAATGGCACAACCATGACTATGATAGTTTCGCTGAATATTCTATCCTCCAGCGATAAAAGCTTGACCGATACAGTAAAGGCTATCCGAGAATTTACCGACCCTCTTGATGGACATGGCTCACCGCTACAGGTCAAAGTTACTGGCGCGGGTGGAGTTGCGGCAGATGCACAACTAGTTTTTGTCGGAACTGACGTAGCCTTACTACTTACTACCGTTGCGCTGGTTATGGTTTTATTAATCGTAATTTATCGCTCTCCGGTGTTGGCTTTACTGCCCTTGATTGCAGTAGGTATTACTCAAAGCGTAATCGGCGGGATACTAGCTTTAGCGGTTAAAGCCAATCTCTTCGGAATCAGTCAGATGGACAGTTCCATTATGACTATTCTGCTCTTTGGCGCGGGAACCGATTACACCATATTCCTTGTATCGCGCTACCGTGAAGAGCTACATTCTGCGCCTGACCGCCTAACAGCCCTTCGCACCGCTTATTATGGAGTGGCAAGTGCTATTTTATCAAGCGCGGGAACGGTCATAGCTGCTTTGTTAGTGCTGTTACTGGCGATAGTAGGTATCTACCATTCGCTTGGACCTTCTTTGGCGACTGCTATTGCGGTTATGCTTATTGCTGGCTTAACCCTAGTTCCGGCTCTCTTAGCGATATTGGGTAGTTTTGCTTTCTGGCCTTTTCGCCCCGACCTCAAAAAGAATAAGATTAGTACAAAACTCACTTTCTGGGGGAAACTTGCTCGACAGGTAAGCCATCATCCTTTGCAGGCAGTTCTGGGGAGTCTAGTATTCTTGCTGATACTTAGCTTGGGTAATCTTGGCGTAAATAATGTCTATAACTTCCTGACAGGGTTTCGGCAACCCACTGCCTCTGCCAGCGGTTACAAGATTTTAGCCAACAACTTTGAACCGGGCGCACTTGCTCCCTTCGATGTAGTTATACAGCTTAAAGATGGTACTAATGCTTATCAGAAATTAGTGGAAATAGACCAGATTAGTCAAGCTATTGCTACTAATTCAAGTGTGGCATTGGTGAGTGGTCCTACTCGCCCTGATGGCAAAACGCCTTCGGTTGACCCTGCCAGTTTGCAGCAGCAATTCGCAACCCTGCCACCCGCTCTTACCGAGGCAATCAGGTCTGGCAAGATGCCTACCACCGGGAGCATGCCGGGAGGAAGCTCGTTAAATCCTCAAATTATCGGGCTGTACGCCCAAACAATTTCCTATATTTCACCTAGCAACACGGTAGTTCGGTTGCAAATTACCCTAAAAAGCGACCCTTATGGAGTTCCAGCCCTTGACAGCGTTACACCTATCCGCACTATAGCCAAGCAAGCCACCCAAAAAGCCGGACTGGGCGAAAACGTTAGTTTGACCGGAATGACGGCGCAATTGGATGATACTCGCCAAGCCAGCGACCACGACAAATTGATTGTGATACCATTGGTCATATTACTAACCGGGCTTATTCTAGGTTTGCTATTGCGGAGTTTGGTAGCGCCCCTGTTCCTGCTTGCGGCGGTATTGCTCAATTTCTTTGCCGCGCTTGGCATCAGTTCGTTCTTGTTTACCACAATTCAAGGCGATGATGGTCTGTCCTACGCTACTCCGCTCTATGCCTTTATCTTTTTGGTGGCACTCGGCGCGGATTATACCATCTTCCTGATGTCTCGTGTCCGCGAAGAGGTTGCTAAATTAGGCATAGTAGAAGGCACTCAAAAAGCGGTGACCAATACCGGTGGGGTTATTACTTCGGCTGGTATAATTCTCGCCGGTACATTCCTAGTGCTTACTATTTTGCCTTTGCGGGATTTATACCAGCTTGGGATTGTGGTTGCAGTCGGTATTCTGCTGGACACTTTCATTGTACGCGGACTATTAGTGCCGGGCTTGGTATTGTTGTTAGGCGATGCCACTTGGTGGCCCAGTAAGAGATTAAAACGAGGCTAGTCGCTGTACAGCCTCAAAAACGGTAAAGCTGTACCCCTTCAGCGGAATAAACCAATTGCCAGCCCTTTGTGGCTGGCTTTAATTTGCCCAGATTTTGTTCGCGCCAAGTGTAAAGCAGGTAATTTAGCTGCCATGTTTGGATAATTTGCTGGCGAGTCGCATCTGGAGTTTCCAGCGCGAAAAATTGCTGCATAATTGCCAGCTTTTGCTCGGAATTAATTGTTTCCATTGAATGTCCGTAAAAGACATGTATTAGCAAGCGCCCGGGCAGCACATTTCCCAGTAATGGACCCGTCAGCACTACTTCCTCTGGCTTGCTATGTTGCTGTAGCCACTCTATCGCGCCAATTTCCCCCGCGCTCAAATACGGCACACGCACAGGGTCATTTAAATTATCTTGTGGTAGGTAAACCAGCGCAATTGAAATAACCACCATTACTACACTGGATAGGGCGCTTATTCCCACCAGCAACCGCCCTTTAAAATCAAACCTGAAGCGTTCTATAACCAAAAAGTAATAACCAGCAGCAGCTAGACAGCACAAGGGTAGGTGAATTCCTTCCAGAAAGCGGCGCGAAAAATTTAGCGGCAATGCCAATAGCCCTACCGTAACTAACAACCAAATCACCACCAATTGCCAGCGCCGATTTAAAAGCGAATTTTTACCAGCCAACGCGGGTAAGCGGCGGGCTATCCACCATATTTCTATAATTGACAGCGGTACTAACAGCCCGTAACCTGACAGCGAAGTGAGCGGATCAAGCGTGATGGTTTGGTTTTGGCTCATCCACGCTTTCAAGAGCGGGTCGTTTTCTGTCCCCCACCATGTCAGGAAAGGACCCGGCGTACCTGTCAGCCCCACCATTATTAGCCCAAGCATGCCCCACCAATCCGGGCGGCGGTTTGCGATAGACAACCACAACCAGTAAACCGCCAGTACCCCGGCAAGCGTAATCAGCAGGAAAGGATGTACAAATCCCAGAACCAGTGTTGCAATTGCCGCTTTCAAGTAGTGCAGCCATTGTTGTTGTTCAAGCCCCAATAGCGTTTCGGTTAACGCAAGTATTAATAACGCCGTTGCCAGCGGGAAATGGGGGTTAGCGAAAATGCTCAGAAAGGTATAACCCTCTGCCACCCAGAAATCCGGTGCATTTACGCCAAAGGCTACCAGCAACCAGCCAAAGCCGGATGCCACACAAACCAGCCGGAAAGCCAGCTTTTGCCTAACTATGTCGGTAAAAAGTAAGGTGATGAAACGATAACTAACTTCTAAAAGCAACCAGCCCGCCAGCACCCGCGCAAAATGGAATATCAGAATATTGGGGAGGTGGAGAAGTCCGGCTATCTTGCCTAATAGCAGGTAGAACACAAAGATAACTGCCCCATTGCCCCCCTGTTCACTGGTATGTGCCAAATGGAACACCCATGCGCCCTGTCGCCCTTCTTCCATTTTTGCCAGATAGGTATTGCCATCGTTGGCGTTAAAAAGCAGCCCGGTAAATTGCTGTCCTGCTGGCGTAACCACCCATGCCCAAACCAATGGCAATACGGTCAGGCTTAGCGTGAAAATTATCCAACGCCAGCGCCACCACGAATCGCTAACAGGTTGGGGCGCACTATCTTTATTGGTTGATTTTAGCGTTTGGGTACTAACTGGTTTATTCTCCCTCTTTGGGTATCAGAATCCAAGCGTAATCCTGTCCTTCGCTGCCTCGTAGGGTATCTATCAAGCGATAATGCTGGCGCACAGTTTGTTCAAAGCCTTCGGGCCAACGATACGCCCCGCTGCGTTCTTCGTGAAGTACATCGAAACCAAAGAGCATCATTTTGAAAGTATGCTGCTTTACATCTTCCACTAATAGTTGTCCATTCCGTTGTCCAACTCTGGCAAGCTGGCGAAAAATAAAGTGATCAAAAACCAGTTCGCTGCGTCCTGCTGCAAAAGTCGGACCGGTCAGTTCGATAAATAGTTTTTCGTTTGCGCTACCATATTGCTTTACATAACTAACAGCTTGTTGGAACGGCTCTCTTAGGTAATCATAATTATTGGGTTGGTACACCACCGGAATTATTGAAACCAGCAATACTATCATCTGCAATCCGGTTGCTATACGCCATAGCCATTGCCCAGTTTTGAAGGCGGATGTCGGAATTATTAAACACCCTGCCAGCACACATAGCGCGGCAATAGCCTCAAAGAAATAATAGTCTGCCGCGCCGGTTTTACCAACGGTCAGCGCAGTAGTAGCTGCCAATCCACCCCACAGTAAAGGCAGTCTCAAAGCGTTTTGATGCCGAACAATTGGCTGTGATAGCCACACCACCACTGCAATTATAGGAGCTTGTAGCAGCAGGAATAGAATCCAGTTACCTAGCATTTGGTCGAGCGCAAACGGGGTATAACGTTCCATCGCAATAAAGAAAAGATAGCGCCCCTCGGTAAGTAACGACAGCGCCAACACACCCAACCCAACCGCAAGCGCATAAACTCCGCCAAAAATAAACGCCTGCCGTCTTCGTCCTGCCAGAAACAGGTAAAGTGCCAGCGCCAACGGAGCGGCAACCAAAGATTGCTTTGTGAAAAATGCCAGCCAGAATAGCGGCAAGGGTTTAAGTAGTAACAGTTTTAAGCCCGGATTTTCTTGCGCCTTCAAGCTTTTAAGAGTGGCATATATTCCGGCAAGTATAAGGCTGATACCTAGCGCATCCACTCGTCCGATGCCGCCCCAGAAAATTACCGGATGTGTGCCTAGGAAAAGGCTGGCGGCAGTAAGGCTAACTAATCGGTCTGGGTTATATAACCGCGACAGCTTATATATGAAATAAGCAGTTAAGCACAAACCGGCAAAGGATAGCAACCGCATAGCATAAAGGGGTACGAGCCAACCGCTCACCCCCGGAACTAATGTCATAAGACGAGCTAATAGGGCAGAGAGGTAGGGAAATAGGGGCGGGTAAGCCAAAACGGTAGCAGCGTAGAAATCTGGCTTGAAATTATAAAGGGCGACAGGGTTTGGGTCTCTCAGAATTTGCTCAACGCCACCCAGCAGAAGACCTTCGCTGTAATCGAGTTGTATTGGAGCAAAAGCATTGATTATCAGATGCACTATAGTCTGACCGGCAATCAGGGTGGTAAGTATGCAAAATAGGAAATGCCATTTAAGTTGGAAAGCGCGTCTAATTTTGTTAACTTCTTTAGAAATATAAGTAACAAATTTTGACATATGATTAGCTTTTTTATTTCTTTGAGGTAAAATATACCACAAAGCTTGTAAGCCATCCTGATAAGATGCTTTGTTATAAAGATATTTGTTTTGATTTCAGCGGTAAGCCGGAAGAGAAAGAAACGGAGAGCATGCGCTTATGTTAGTTTACTCCAGCCCCGATAGATTTTTTGAAAACTGCCTAGAGCAGTGCGCTTTGCACGATAACGGGCTACGCAAAGCCCCTACTTTATCCGAAGCGAAAGCCGCTGAATCCTTGCATAGGACTCTGGTTCGCGCCCTGAACGACCTGCGTAATGGTGCGGATACAGTGTACGCACGCGGCAAACCCTCCGGTGAGGTTGCTGATTGGGAGCGGAGATGGCAAGCATGGGCTTCGGCGCGTACCACCGCTTTTTACAGTCGTGTCGCGCTGATGTTGCTGGGAGAAAAAGGCTATCTGGCTTATTTTCTTGAAATTCTGCGTACCAGTGATAACCTAGCGTTTTTGGGAGTTAGCAACGACTTGTTGCAACATGCTTCCGGCTATTATTTGTCCGGTGCAGAAGAAGATTTAATCCAAAGCCAACTCGCAGATTTTTGGCAACAGCGTGGAATATAACAATAACTCGATGGCAAGCGAAGAAGCCGCGTTGCTGACTTACTTTGAACAACATAAGTTGCCGCCGGAATTTTACAACGCCCCCACCCTTGAAGTGGCGCAACAGCTTTTGGGTATGGTACTGGTGTGTCGCACGTCCGAAGGTAGCGCGGCAGGGCTAATTGTGGAAACTGAAGGCTATGTGGGACAAGGCGACCCTGCTTGCCATGCCTATAAGGGGCGCACTCCCCGCAACGAAACTATGTGGGGCGCACCCGGTCATGCCTACGTCTATTTTACCTACGGCAATCACTGGATGTTTAATACCGTCACCGAACGCACCGATTTTCCGGCGGCTGCGTTGGTTCGCGCCTTGCAACCCGTTGCGGGTCTGGATTTGATTCGGCAGAGGCGGCGATTGGACGAGTTGAAGGTGAAGCCGGAAGAACACAATTTGGCGAACGGTCCCGGCAAATTGACTGCTGCGTTGGGAATCAATGGTACATTAAACGGGCTAGGGCTACAAAGTGAGACGCTTTTTATCGCGCAACCGCCGCCCGAAATACGCCTTCCCTCTTTCCAGATAGTAAGTACCACCCGCATCGGGATTTCGCAGGGTCAGGATTTGCCATGGCGCTACTATGTGGCAGAGAATCGTTGCGTTTCCCGAAAGTAGGGTAGCTTGACCGGAGTTTTATAATTTGTCCGAGGTAGTATAAAAATATGCGAGAAGTAGAGAAAAAGGCGCAGGATAGCGCAATTGATGTACCGCAACGTGATTTCAAACCGTCCGGAACTATGCGCCGACCCGCTGCCATACTGGTGCTGGTGCGGTTGTTGGAGGGCGAACCCAACGTTTTGTTTATCCGGCGCAGCCAGAAGGTGCGTAATCACAAAGGGCAAATCAGTTTCCCCGGAGGCAGCTTCGACCTTGAAGATGTTACTCTAGATGTTACCGCCCTGCGCGAAGCTCAGGAGGAGCTTGGGATAAACCCTGCCGACTTGAAGATTTTAGGTGCGCTTCCGGCAGCCGATACGATTGTCAGCAATTTCATGGTGCATCCCTTTGTGGCGATACCGCATAATCCGGCGCAGGTTTTGAACTTTATCCCGGACGGTTATGAAGTGGGTGAAATATTTCATGTGCCTTTGCCTGAACTGCTGCAACCTCGCGCCTTTACGTTGGAGACATGGCGGGTAGGCGGACATTCGCGCCAGATGGTTTTTTACACTTATCGCCATTACGTAATCTGGGGCGCAACCGCTTTTATCCTGCACAATTTTTTGGGGGAAATTAAGCAGGGACACTGGCAAGAATTATTTGAACTGGACAAGCTGGTTTAAGCTAAGGAGAGTATAGAGATGCCAGAGAAAAAGGCGCATATCAACGGGGTGGAGATGTTCTGGATGGAAGCGGGTTCGGGAGAGCCTTTGCTTTTGCTGCATGGCTTTCCGCTCGACCATACTATGTGGCTGTCACAGCTTGATTATTTCTCGAAAGCAGGATGGCGCGTGATTGCGCCCGATTTGCGAGGTTTTGGCAAGAGCGGAATTGCGCCTGGCGATGTGAATACAATGGAAGCATTAGCGGTGGACGTGGCAGCGTTACTCGACCATCTCAAAATAGAGAAGGCAACAATGTTGGGGCTTTCAATGGGCGGTTATATCACTTTTGCCTTCTATCGCTTGTACCCACAAAGAATCCGCGCCATGATTCTTGCCGATACCAAAGCCGAACCGGATACGTCGGAAGGGCGTAACCTGCGCTATAAATCTTTGGAAGCAGTGCGTCAGAAAGGTTCGGGGACGATTGCCGAAAGCATGATTCCGGGACTGTTCGCCACCGAAACCTACCGTGACAAGCCCGATTTGGTGGCTCAATTGGCGGGTGTAATCGAGCGTACTAATCCAGAAACGATAATTGCGACCTTGCCCGGTTTGGCGGAACGTCCGGATTCGACTCCGCTATTGTCGCAGATTAAGGTTCCGGCTCTTATTATTCACGGTATAGATGATAAGTTAATGCCTTTGGATAAGGCTAAGGCAATGGCGCAAGCTATCCCCGACTGGCAGTTCAGCGCAGTACCGCACGCCGGGCATATGGCAAATCTGGAGAACCCCGAATTTTTCAACCGGGCGTTGGCGACTTTTTTGAAGGAATTGAAATAGAGCATGAGCCGCGAAACTTATCTGGATGAGAAAGTAAAATCTCTGCCGCACAAACCCGGCGTGTATATAATGCGCGACGATGGCAATAATATTATCTATGTGGGCAAGGCGATTTCGTTACGCAACCGCGTTTCGAGCTACTTTGGTTCGCTCAGTGGGCAGACCCCCAAAGTAGAGGAGATGGTCAGGCGTATCCACGATTTTGAGTATATCGTGGTGGATACCGAGCGGGAAGCCTTAAACCTTGAGAATACCCTCATCAAACTGCATCGCCCAAAATATAACATTCTGCTCAAGGACGACAAAACCTACCCCTATATCAAGGTGACGGTAAACGAGGACTGGGCGCGTACCATTATTGTACGCAAGGTGCTGGATGATGGGGCGCGTTATTTCGGACCGTTTGCGGGTAATGGCTCTGCCTATCGCACGGTACAGGTGTTGCAAAAGCTGTTTCCTTACCGTAATTGCGACCTGCCCATTAACGGTAAGGAAGACCGCCCATGCCTCGACTATTTCATCCATCGTTGCTTAGGACCTTGCGCGGGGTTCGCCGATAAAGTCGAATATAACGGCGCTATCAATCAGGTTATCATGTTTCTAGAGGGCAAAAGCGATGAGGTGGTTCATCAATTGGAAGCAAAAATGGAAGCTGCCGCCGAGGAGTTGCATTTTGAACGCGCCGCTCGTTTCCGCGACCAATTAATCTCGATGAGGCAGGTGACAGAGCAGCAAAAGGTGGTGAGCAATAACAGCTACGATGAAGATGTAATTGCAATGGCGGTGGACGAGGGCGAGGCAGCGGTGCAAATTTTCTTTATCCGGCGCGGCAAGTTGGTAGGGCGGGAACACTTCTTTATGAAGGGTACGCAAGACGAGACACCGGGCGAAATTTTAACCAGCTTTATCACCCAATATTATAGCGAGGCAACCTATATACCAACTCGCATGCTGCTGCAAAATATTCCTTCCGATTTGGAAGTAGTGCAGGAGTGGCTGAGCGCGAAGGCGGGGAGTTCGGTGGAACTGCTAGTGCCAGATTCGGGCGACAAGCAGGCGCTGGTGCAAATGGTGGCGCAAAATGCTACGGAGGCTTTGCAACAGAACCGCCTGAAATGGCTGAATGATGAGCAGAAAACCACCTTTGCCCTGAACGAATTACAGAAGGCTTTGGGGTTGCCTGCTCGCCCACGCCGCATCGAGTGCTACGATATTTCCAATACGCAAGGTACAAACTCGGTGGCGAGCATGGTAGTGTTTGAAGATGGCAGCCCCAAAAAATCCGACTATCGCAAGTTCAAAATCAAAACGGTGGAAGGGGCAAACGACTATGCCTCGATGCAGGAAGTGTTGCGCCGGCGCTTCAAACGTGCCAAAACCGTAGAGGAAATGAACTATATGGCGAGTGAGGAGGATAAGGCAGCACTGGTAGAACTTGAAGTTGCTAACAACGCGCTTGAGCTTACCGGGCAGGAAGCAGGGTTAGAAATGCAAGACCCGCACGATGCCAATTGGGGTGTGCGTGGGCATCCCGGCAAGGAAGCGAAAAAGGGCAAGAAGTCCAAACCTGAGTTAAAAGCTAAAAGCAAGGCAGACTATAGTTGGCAGAATTTACCCGATTTGGTAATTATTGATGGCGGCAAAGGGCAATTGAGCGCGGCGGTGGAAGTTATGAAAGAATTGGAAATGGAAGATATTTCGGTGGTGGGGCTTGCCAAACAGCATGACGAAATTTTCCAGCCTGACAAACCACTCTCGGTGTATTTGCCACGCAACAGCGAGTCGCTTTATCTGGTGCAGCGCATTCGAGATGAGGCACACCGTTTCGCGATTACTTTCCACCGTCAGGTTCGCAGCAAAGCAGTTTATAAATCTACGCTGGATGAAGTTCCCGGAATCGGTCCACGCCGCAAGCAAGCTTTGCTGAAAGCGTTTGGAACCGCCGCCAAAATCAAAGAAGCCAGTGACGAGGAATTGCTTGCCCTAGACGGCATGAATAAAACGGCACTGTCTAAGCTCCGAGAATATTTATAAGAAATATGAAAAGCTAAAGTTATAAAACCTGTAATTAATAGGGGGGGCGGGCAATAACAATAACCCCGCCCAATTTTATAACTTCAGGCTACCGATAGCGTGGCCACTGATTCAGAGGACGCTGACCGGGTGTAATGAAATTAAAGAATGTGTCATTATAAAGGTTCGCAAAAATAAGGAATGTTACCAGCAACAGCGAAAATGCAAACAACGCCAGTAGCAGATAACGTTGCAGGTTTCTTGTATCCTGTTTGTCATCCATAATCAAATAGCCTCTCTTCTAGTTAATACCTTATTGGGTAAATCTATAGAGGTGAACTTTCCGGTTGTACAGATGTGCAAGTCAAAATTGAGGACAGTCAGTGAATATCATGTAATTTAATTATAACCTTGTTAACACAGGTGTCAATATCTGTGCTACATTAATTCAAGGAATTTTTGCTCATTTAGAAAATCAAGATGGTCTAAATGGTGATTACACACATTTATGGGAGAAAGGAAAAGGATAGCAAAAATCCGCTTTTGCATGGTAAAAAAAAGAGACAAAACAACCTATACCAAAAAGTGCGGATTATAGCAATTCAAGAGGTAAATAGACAAGCTTCAAAAAAACTTGACTTTAGCAAGCCAAAGGTGTAACATACTCAATGCGTCATCCGGCAGGAGCCTGTGAACCCGGTCAGGACTGGAAAGTAGCAGCCGTAAGCTGTGCGTAATGGGTGGGTGGCGCATATTTTTTTGTCCTTTTTCAGCCAGATTTGGTTGGGGTGGGTGGCAAGGTCTGACTCCGAGTAGCGGGAACAGTCGTTAGCGTCGCAGGGCGCGGGGTAGTAGGGGTTTGCACCGGCGCCGAACCACTCGATATGGCGGGGTTTGTAAGTCCGGGATAAAGCGTTCCCGGTTGTGCAGTTGGAGATAAATCCGGCGGTGGCGTGGCAGTCGGCGCAACAAAGGGTAGGCAAGGCTGTGTCGGCGGCGGCAATCTGTTATTTTTAATTCCCCAATCCTTCAATTCCGGTGGATAGTTAAAGAATATTCTTTCCTCAACCGCGTCAGGCGGGTAAGTATCTCCGGCAACACAGTAATTCGGATCATCTGCTTTTATATCACCCGAACTTGGCGTAACATTTCCAGAAGGGGTCGCAGTTGGAAGCGGGGTCGTAACACCCTGCGGCAATTGCTTCTTGGGAATTTTTACACGTTGATGCAAGGTTGATTTTGTTTTGGGAACAAATTCAACCGGGAAAATCTCATCACGCTTGTCCGGGCAATCATAAACCGGATTATCATTTGGCAAAAGACCACTATCCACACAGATTTTTACGGTGGCAAGTCCGGTGGGCTTATCGAAATTTAGCTTTAGCGGCTTGTCTTTTTGCTCGATTGCGGCTTTGAGTTCGGGCGTGCCATATACCGTTTCCATGAAATCATGCCAAACATAGCCCCCGCCAATACTACCGGCAACCGCTAACATGGAACTATTATCATTATTGCCAATCCAAACCCCTACCGTAAGGTCTGGAGTATAACCAACTGTCCAACTATCTTTAAAATCGTTGGTAGTACCCGTTTTTGCAGCGGCAGGGCGCGATAATGTCAATGGGTTGGAACGTGAGAAAACTAGCAAGCGGGCTTCATTATCGCTCAAAATATTGGTAATAACGTAAGAGATTTGCGGAGAGAGAATCTGGCGAGGTTTAACATCCTCCGGCTTGAATTCATATACCAGCTTATCGCGTTTCATAATTTTAAGAACAAATACAGGGTCAACCTTTTTCCCGGCATTGGCAAACACTGAGTAAGCGCCTGTTAAATCCAGCAAGCGCACCTCCCCCCCCCCAAGCGTTAAGGTAAGCCCGTAAAATTCAGGACCTTTCTGGAACTGCACTCCCATATCTTTGGCAAGATCCATCATATATTGGATGCCATCAAACTGAAGGGTTTTAACTGCCGGAACATTCAAGGAAGAGCCAAGAGCATTGCGAAGTGGCACAGTACCTAGAAACTTACCATTAGAATTAACCGGTGAGTAAGCCTGCCCATTGCCTGATGGGAAATTCGTCTGTATATCGGCGATTACAGTTGCTGCCGTCCAGCCTTTGGTCATCGCTGCGGCATAAGTTACAGGCTTTATTGATGAGCCGGGCTGGCGGTACGAAACTGCTGCATTAAATTGTCCGTTTATTGTATTGTTATAAAAATCAATGCTGCCTACCATTGAAAGCACTTCTCCGGTAGAAGGGCGCATTGCTACCAACGCGGCATTGCTGGCTTTTTGCTGTTTAAGTTCATCAACTCGTTTTCGAGCAATTTTCTCGGCTTCATCCACCAAACGCACATCTATAGTGGTGTAAATATCAAAACCGCCAAGCTCCCAATCTTCTGGACTGATTAGAACGCCCGCATCGGTCAATTGTTTCATGCCCGTATCGCTGGAAAGTTCGGCGAGAATATAATTTACGAAGTGTGGCGCTCTCATAGTATCGGATTTGGAGCGGCGGTCTTGCAGGTGCGCTTTTATATCATAAGCATACGCATCTGCCGCTTCCTGAACGGTGATTTTTTCATATTTAACCATTAATTCAAGCACCCGCTTTTGCCGCAGACGTGCCAAATCATAATTAATTGTTGGGTCATATTGGCTTGGTAATTGAGGCAACCCTGCCAGCATACTAGCTTCTGCTAACGTCAGTTCTTTTGCTGTTTTACCAAAGTAACCATCAGAGGCGGCTTCAATTCCGTAAGCAAGGTTGCCGTAGTAAATATTATTCAGATACTTTTCCAGAACCTGCTCTTTGGTAAATTTCTCCGTAATCATTGTCGCCAGAATAAGCTCCCGAAATTTGCGCTCAAAAGTGGGAGTATAGCGCTCTGCCGGTGGTAGATACAGCAAACGTGCTACCTGTTGGGTAATAGTGCTGGCTCCAGAACTACCTTGCTTTGAAAGATTTATATAAACTGCTCTTAGAATTGCATACATATCAACCCCTTGATTTTCAAAGAAAGTGGGGTCTTCAGCAGCAACGGTAGCATCTACCAAAACTTTAGGAACTTCTTTAAATGAAATAAAATCACGCGCTCCGGCTTCCGGTTGTTTCTCAAAAAGTAAAACACCGTTGCGGTCGTAAATCCGAGTTGTCTCAAAGGTTAGAGCATATTCTTTGTCAAGGCTTAAACCTTTGGCATAAGAGGAGTAGGTTAGAATTGCCGCGCCACTTCCCAACCCGGCTATAGCTAAAAATAACCCAATGGAGAGAAGAAAGCCAAAAGCCAACGTTAATATAAGTGCTAGAACAGTAATTTTGCCTCCGCTAGGTGGGAGGCGTTTATTTTTTCTTATTATCCAAGCGGGAACACGATTTGAGGAATAAATACCATAGAAAGGATAAGCCGGTTTAGTTCGGCTACGACCAGAAACCGAGTGCGGTGCAGGGGGATTTATTTTGGTGGGAATAGCGTTGCCTTTTACGCCATTTTGGTGGGAGCGGTTGTTTCCATTTGAGGACTGGTCCATAGTATTACCAGCTTTTTACACTTGAGAATTACTTACTCCACAGCCCAGATTATAACATATATGTTCGATTACTGTGCAACTCCAAATATTTTGATAAAGGCGGGTTTTAGCATTATTGTGACCCCTAACGCATACCGAACTTGCAACAGCCCCCAGTAAATAATTGTCATTCCCCAATATAAGTGGTACGATAAATCCATTAGACATCTTTATTAAGGAGAATTTGTAACACTATGTCTATTTTCAAGGCAGGTATTATTGGCTACGGACTTTCGGGCGCAGTTTTTCATGCTCCCCTGATTTCGCGCCTCAAAGAATTTGAGCTTTACAAAATAGCATCTTCAAACCCTGATAAAGCACATAAAGATTATCCAGAAGCGTTGGTAGTTTCCAGTCCCGAAGAGTTGATAAATGACCCGCAAGTTGATTTGGTAGTAGTTTGTACCCCGAACACCAGCCATTTTTCTCTGACAAGTCAGGCTCTTAATGCCGGTAAGAATGTAGTGTTGGAAAAACCATTCGTTAACCGGCTTGAGGAGGGCGAGGAATTAATTCGCCTTGCTGAAAAAAATAAGCGGTTATTGAGCGTGTATCAGAATCGGCGCTGGGATGGAGATTTCCTAACTATAAAAAAGTTGATTGAGAGCGATGTGTTGGGCGAAATTTACACTTACGAATCCCATTTTGATCGCTTTCGGCTCGAAGTAGGCAACAAGTGGCGCGAACAAGCGTTAGAGGGTTCGGGTATTCTATTCGATTTGGGCGCACACCTGATTGATCAGGCATTGCAGTTGTTCGGCAAGCCTCAAACAATCTGGGCGGATGCTTTCCCACAACGTCCCGGCGCAAATACAATTGATTATTTCCACCTTATCTTCGGTTATGAACGATTACGGGTAATACTCCATTCTGGTAGCGTCAATAAAAAACCCGGTCCTCGTTTTCAGGTACACGGTAGCAAAGGCAGTTATATTAAATACGGGCTTGACCCACAAGAAGATGCGCTTAAAAGGGGTATGCGTCCCGGCGATTCAGGTTGGGGAAAAGAGAGTTCGGAATTATACGGCGAGCTTTTTACAGAAGCAGGAGAACTAACTCTAAGCGGTAAAAGCGAAACCTTACCCGGTTCTTATGAAACCTTCTATAAAGGCATATACGCCACTCTAACTGATGGTACACCTCCGCCAGTTACAGCGCAAGAAGCATTAGAAGTAATCAAGTTTATCCATTTGGCAGAGCAGAGCAGCCGCGAAAAACGAGTGTTGATAGTAGAGTAGAGAGGAATAAATTCATGGAAGACTTAAATAAATTGCTGCAAGAGTTACAACAGCAAGAGGATTTAATCCAATTTACCGAATTCACCAATGATAATGCCTACGAAATTGGAACATGGCTGGTGGATATTGGCAGACGAGAAGGCAAGAACTTCACGGTGGATATTTGCCGGAACGGGCATCAACTATACCACTACGCCCTGCCCGGTACTACCCCTGACAATGACGAATGGATCAAGCGCAAAAATCGGGTGGTGAACCGCTTTAATCATAGCTCTTATTTTATGGGAATTTACTACAAAAGCCGCAACACCACCATTGAGGAAAAGCATTTTCTAAATCCCGAAGAATATGCTCCTCACGGGGGTTCATTTCCTATAATTATCAAAAACGTAGGGGTGATAGGTACAGTTACAGTTTCAGGGCTACCGCAAGAAGAAGACCATCGTTTAGTGGTACAGGTGCTTATGGAATTTCTCGGCTTATAAATTCAGGAAACCGAAGAAATACTCCTACTAACTCAGCCGCTTAGAAATAAGCGGTTTTTGAATAGCACTCCAATACTTTTCCAATGTTTATCTACTACTATACTAGAGCAAAGGGGAATAAGCCCAATAAAATTAATTAGAACTTATAGAGGATCAGTAGATAAAATGAAAGCTCCAATATTTCAAATAAACCGCGGCGTAGATTTACACACCCATACTTTTGCCAGCGATGGGGTATGGTCGCCTAGAAGTTTGGTGGAGGCAGCAGTAGCGAAAAAAATCGGAATCTTGAGCGTGTGTGACCACGAAACTCTCAGTAGTTTGAAAATGGTTGGAATCTATGCGAAAAAAAATGGAATACAATTTATCCCCGGTGTGGAAATAGCAATTGAACACAAAGGCTCAGTCTATCACTTGCTGATGTATGGGTTCGACCCTGAAAACGCTGAAATAAATGCGTTGCTGGAAGAAACCAGATTGAAGCATTGGCACAAAAAACAAATAATGCGTGAAAGACTGGAAATGCGTGGCTATAAAATAGCAGAATCGCCCTTAGATGCAATTACCGAATCCATCTCACCAATTTATGAACTGGCTTGCTCATTGGAAAATGATGAATTGAATTTCAACCAAGCGTGGGCTATTTGCCGGGAAGTTGAGCCGAAATACAAAATAGCGCAACCTGCCAAGAAGGTTTTGGACATTGCCAGAAATGCAGGCGCTATAACTATTCTGGCGCATCCGGGACGTGGCGGCGCAGAAATAGCCTACGCCAGCAACCGGATTATACTTGAGCTTGTAAAACTTGGCTTGGAAGGGGTAGAAGCCTACTACCACGCGCACGACACTTCCGAAGAAGAGCGATTAGTCGAATTAGCCACCCGCCATAAGCTATTGGTAACTTGTGGCTCGGACAGTCACGATACCAAACGAAAGCCTATAGCGTGGAATCCGGCATTATGCAACCAATTCCTAGAAAGGCTGAACATCAAACCTTTTTCAGCCGCAGCATGAGGTTGAACATTCGCCTCAAAAGGTTTTCAGACAGGGGGCGTATAAGCTTTTTATCTCTGTACTAAAATTACTCCTCGCCCCTTAATTTCAGCAATTTTCGATTTATATTCTGAAAGAGATGCGACAGCATACGGCTTTCATCTCTGCGCGGAGCGGCACGTAACAGGATTGCCCTTAAACGACTCATCGAATAGGACAGTCTCTCATCCGTAGTATAGGGGTGTAAGGTTAGAAGCAATTCGGAAAGTGCCGTAAATATCGCTTCCCTGTCGGTTCCGTTGGCAAGCTTTATATCTTCAACAAGAGCATTCTGAAGCGCCAGCATCACACTAGCAGGGTCTCCCCAACGCGGCGGAGCGCCTTCGGTATGCACATGAGCTATGGGTAGCGCAGGGTGCAAACTCTCGATTTGTGGATTTGCCGCCAGCCATAATTCATAGGCTATTACCAATGCTGCTTGAGCAAGATTCAGGGAAGCATTAAAATCATCGGTGGGAATAGTCACTAGCGCATGGCAATAATCTAACGCTTCATTTGGCAAGCCATCATCCTCGCGCCCCAAAAGTACCGCGCTCAAATTTTGCGGGTCAATCCGATTTGCCTGTAACAGCGTATTTGCCGCATTACGTGGGGTAAGCTGTTCCCGCTTGACACCGCGTGAGCGGGCGGTAGCTCCAAGCACAAAGCCGCAATCGGCAATAGCTTCTTCTAATGATGGAACTCGTTCTATCGTTTCTATCACCGGAGCAGTATGGTGGGCGATACCCTCAATTCGGTAGGGGTCATAAGCCGCAGGTTCAACCAAGCGCAAGCGGCGCAACCCAAAATTGCTCATCACCCGTACCACTGCACCTACATTTATTACATCCTGCGGCTGGTATAAAACCAGCACCACATTATCCAGCAATTCTTTCATTCAAACATCCCTGAGCCTAAAAATTCGAGCGTAATTATAACATACCATTGACAGGCTAAACATAGGGACATATAATTCGTGTAGACATAACATGATTTTTCAAACCATATCAGGTGCTTGTGCAAGGAAAGCGGCAAATGCGTAAATCAGGTAGCCGGACTATTACAGGATTTCAGATTGGGGCAGCAATGTTGGCGGAGATGCTTTTATTTATTACCGCCTTGAGTATGGTCAGCGGTGTAGCAGTAGCGCAACAAACCTCGCCTATTCAGGTGAAATGGGAAGTGGAAAACGCTCCAACCGAAGGACGGGTAGGCGCAAGATTAACCTTCCCACGCTTGAAACTTACCAATAGCGGTACTGTCGCATGGGCAGCTTCCGGCGCAAGCGAGCTTAAAGTAGGCTATCGCTGGTTTTATGGATATGGCGCTCCCGTTGCCAAAAACAACTATGAAGAGGTACGCGCTAACCTACCGCAAGATATGCCGCCGGGCGGTTCGCTTGTTTACCCTAACTTTCAGGTGGCAGTTCCCAATCTGACCGGAGATTTTGTGCTTCACATTGATTTGGTGCAACCTAACGATGTGTGGTTGCAAACCAAAGGGGTCAAAGATTTGACGCTTAATGTGAGTATCAAAGCAAAAGACTCATCGGTTTTATCGGTTGCGGTTAATACTCTTCCGCTATTCAGTAACTCCAACGTAATCAATCTTTCATGGGTTGGTAAGGAAGAAGGCGGTAATGCCGGAATTGCTGGCTACGATTTACAATATAAAGCCTCATCTGACAACGATTGGTCAAATCTTCTTAGCAATACAAACCTTACCACTACTCAATTCCGAGGCGATAACGGCAAAACCTATCAATTCCGGGTTAAAGCAACTGGCAAATCTGGCATTACCAGCACACCACCGATTACCGGGCAGGTTTTTACTCGTATAGATACGCTGTCTCCTAGCAGCAATGTGGATTCACTTCCCACGCTTAGCCCAACCGCTTTTCTGGTGCGTTGGTCAAGTTTCGATAATGTGGACGGACCTAACACTTCCCTATTCGATGTACAATATCGCGAAAGCAACGGTGATTGGACTAATTGGTTAAGCGGTACGCCGGGAATCGCTGCCTTATTTCAAGGTCAGGCTGGTAAAACCTACCAATTCCGGGTGCGAGCAATGGATTACGCCGGGAATCGCGGCGAATACCCCACAAACCCCCAAGCCTCCACTACCACTAGCGTCAGCCTTGATAGCCTTGCCGGGATTAAAGCTAACGCAACTTCCGCAACCCCCTCCAGCGGTGCGGTAAATCTATTGTTCCCGCTGGCAGTTAAAAATGGTGACAACAGCAGCGGAACTATGGGCTTTGTAATCTCGAACCCCACCGATAAACCTGCCGATGTGTTCATCCGCTTTAACAACTGGTCTGGCGCTCCCAATACCAAAAAAGTGGGCGATAAAGAGGTAGCGATAGATGATAACGAGGCTACCGACACGGCACGAGTGGTAACGCTACTTGAAACTGTGCCAGCAAAAGGTACTAAAACAGTGTGGGCTGGCAACCTGTATCTTCCGGTCTATAACGGTTGGGCAGCAATTGTTAGTAGCGCACCTGTAACCGCTACCGCAGTTCGTTTGGCTTCTGACGGCAAAACTATTGAATATAATTCGGCAGAAACAGGCAATAAACTTTATCTGCCCTTCATCAAAAAGCAAGATGCCGATACTTCCAGCTATATTTCGCTGGTAAATCCCAGTACCAAAACCGTAACCGTAGAGATAACCTATTACAACGATGCTGGAACAGTAATCTTCACCGAAAAGCGCGATATGGCGCGATTGTCTAGTCAGCGGTTCAGCCTTGCTTCCCTGAAACTGGCTGACCCTAACTCTCGCTTCAACGGCAGCGCGGTTATTTTGGCGCCCTCTTCGGTTGCCGCTACCATAGAAAATAGGCTTGAGGACGGTTCGATTATAACCTACCCTGCACAGGTAAAAACCACGCAAAGTAGCCCGGATTATACTGTTTTCAAAAATGCGGATGGCGGTTACACTACTGCCGGTATTATCCAGAACACTAGCAACGCCACCGTTACTCTCAAAATTGAATACCAGAACGATAACGGTCAGGTGGTAGCTTCACAGGAGAAACAGCTTTCGCCTTTTGCTCGATATAACGCTTGGCAAGGTTCGTTGCAAATTGATAAGTTCAGCGGTAAATTCAAAGTCACCGCAACGGGAGGCGAAGTTGCAATTGTGGTACTCGGCGCAGGTCCCGGCATGAAGGATAAAGTATTTCCGTAGCATCTTTTTTGTTCTGCCCCACTTCCTAAGGGAACTAAAAATAATTAAGCACACAGATCAAGTGGAAGGCAAGGTGTGGTAACAAACCAGTTAGGCAACTTAGGTAGGCGAACCAGAAACCCTTCCACGACAGCCATTGCTTCCCTAGAAAGCTTAACCCCCGATTGATTCAGCTTGTCAATTACGGCTATCTCTGGAAACTTTCCGTTCCAAGACATACTCTGGGCAAATCTTTTCACTGTTTCTAGGCAGTCTAAGATGTCACCATTCCAGCACTGTTCCAAAATATAATGGACCCAGAAAATCGGACACGGAAAGATAGAGATTTAAGGTTATACAATTGGCAAATGATAACCAACAAAACCAGAAAAAGCTACAAACTCGAATTTAAGGTGGCGGTGGTCGAAGAGTATTTGCAAGGTGCCCATCCAGCGGCAACATCGCAATGAAAGTCATCAACCCCTACAGAGGTGAGGTACTGAAGATTTATAGGGTGTAACTCTCGTAATTAGAAATCAGGATTAACAAAGAGAAAAAACAGATGGCACTGGAAGAGCAAAAAGAAATTGACTTAAAACAAATGCTGGAAGTTCTAGGCGAAGGGGATTCCGTAGGGATGGCAATTTCTTTAGGGATAGAGGGCAATTGAGGGCAATAGCTTTCTTCCACAAGATGCGACTCTATGGGAATCTGATAAAATAGTCAAAGTTGCGCCTGAAAAAGCTCTTTGGAGGGGCTGTTTTGAATCTCACCGAATCTAAAATAGCGAATCCCACTTTGGGTAAGCGGAAAAGACCGCCGAGCCTTTGGAGTAATTGGCAAATCGCAAGTTTGTTGATTGCGATAGCTGTTTCGTTTTTGGCACAGGGCTTCATAGCTCCGATAAGGACTCTTTATGCGCGAGATGAAGGCGCAAGCGGCGTTGCATTGGGCTTTATGGCGGCTGCTTTCTTGTTTTCTGGTTTTGTCTTTCTTTTCCCGTTTGGCTGGTTGAGTGATAGGGTAAATCGTCCGAACCTGATTATCGCCGGTTTGATCGGGCATTCCCTGATTACCCTGGGTTTTATGTTCACTACTTCCGCCGAAATGTTCATTCTACTGCGCTTTGTAGAAGGAATAACGGCGGCGGCGGTTTCCTCGCCTGCTCGTGCGTTGCTGGCAGACCTTACGCCTTCGGGCAGGAACGGCGAGGCTTTCGGGCTGTTCAGCGCGGTTATTACCTTTGGCATGTTTGCCGGGCCTCCCATGGGTACATTGATGGCGGAGATAACCGGATTTCAGGCGGTTTATCTACTTTCTTTTCTTATATTTATTCCCTCGATTTTGCTGGTGCTGTTTTCCTATCGCGGTTATAGCCAAAGGAACGCAAGTCAAATGGACACTCCGGTAGCTATTATTCCGGCAGAGTTGAGCGGAACAGAAAAACTTTTGACCTTACCGATTGTTATCGGTTGTTTGGTAAAGGGCGCGATTGGGCTTGGTCCCGGTGTTGCAATTGCCATTTGGAGTTTGTTTGCTGCCGATTTGGGCTTCTCGCTTACCGCTATCGGCTGGACATATACGGTCTATTCGATTCCGATTATTCTGGTTGCGCCTTGGGCAGGGCGTTTTTCTGATAGAGTAGGGCGCTTGCTGATGATGTTCAGCGCGTCAATTCTACTATCATTTGTATGGATGAGCTACGGAATAATTACCTCTTTCCTTATTATAATGATAATTGGGGTGGTGGAAGGCTCGATTGATGCGGTGTCGCGGGCGGCGACTGATGGCTACTTGGCAGACCATAGCCCGCTTCATTCACGCGGTAAGGCACAAGGGCTTTATAACGCGGTGCAGCAATTCGGAACTCTCGCTGGGTCACTAATCGGCGGGCTTCTTTACGAAAATACGGCGCGGGGAATGCCCTTTGTTATAATTGGGCTTTTACAGTTTGGGTTGATGGCGTTGGCATTTTTGCTTTATCTTCTTTTTCGACCGAATAAAAAAACCGAAGCGGCGAGGTCACCTACTCCGGTTGTGGGTAGTGTAGATACTTTAGAGGTTTAATGAGGATTTCTGAAGGTTATACAATCAATTATTAAGCCTCTTTGGCTAACTTTTTGTAATTACTAGCGCGGAAAGGCTTTACCATTCTAACCGCTAGTTTGGCAAGAAGAGATTGTGCATTGCTTTTACACGCTGCGTTCACAAGCCTATCGTGTTCGGCTTCTTGTAAAAACTCTTGTTGTCGGTATTGCGCCTGCTTCTCATGCTGATAGGGATACATTGCTTTATTTCTCCTAATGTGTGAATCAAATTAAGTAAAATAACAATCTATAATTTCTTCAAGATGTGCTTGATTAACAAAAAACGCGATGGGCTATTTTTAGTTTAGTCATCGCGTTTCAAGAGGTTTATATTTCTGGCTTTCTAACTGCTCGGTTCTAGCAAGCTTTATTCTCCTTGCTAAAATCGGCATTGTGTAAGCCACTAGGTTTTACCCTATACCTCAAGAACCGCTCAGACCCAATTCCAGGTCGAAGGCATGCTCCACCGCAATTCGTTCTACCCATACTGACTGTAATATTCATATGCCTTCTCCTTCCTTTCAGGGTTCGACTGCCTTTTGCACAGACTATAATTAGCGCTATTCCTTCACATATTATTTCAGTTCAAGCTCTGCTTACCTGAATGTATTATATAGCGTTATTTATATTTGTCAATAGCTTTGTTTTCTTTTGTACTTAACCTACATTAGGTTTTAGATGGAGGGGGGTTAAATCGCGACGCGGAGGTTGCTCCTACAAGATACGCCCTGCGTTCACAATCTGGGGGGGATGGTAGAATTAGCCGTGTACCTCAGTTAGCAGTCCGCTCTTTACATCGTAAATGAAACCGCGCACTATTATTTCGCTCGGTATCCAAGGGTGCGATTTGACCCGTTGTACCTGATTCAGTACATTTTCTTCCAGATTGGTGAAAGCGTAGAAGGCAGCGGGCGAAACCGTAGCGGTGCCGGAATTACGTTGCAAGCGTGAGAGCAAATCTTTGTCCTTGAACTTGAGCATACCGCACTCGGTATGGTTGATAATCATAATTTCTTCGACCCCCAACATATGGGTGGACACCAGCAGCGAGCGCAGCGCATCGTCTGTGACCAAGCCCCCGGCGTTGCGGATAATGTTAGCGTCGCCATTTTTCAAACCCAGCACATGCTCAATATTAATTCGGTAATCCATGCAAGCTACTACCGCTAGATGTTGCGCTGGTTCAAGCGACAAATCTTGACCGGAGAAATTTTGCACATAACGCAGGTTAGCTTTGAGAACTTCGTCAATTGCACCCATCATATAATCTTTCATCTATAGTTCAAATCTGTTTGTTATTTATTTCACCAGCTAGTATAGCAGCCGTAAGCTAACCTGCCAAACTACTGCTTGCCCTATGTTTGCTCCAACTGATTGTGGAAAAAAGTAACGAGCGTTATTCGCCCCTCAACTTGCTGTAGAGTACAATGTCACGGTGCGCTCCGTTGCGCCATTGTGCTTTTCGCAACACGCCCTCGCGGGTGAAACCGGCTTTTTCCAGCGAACGTTGCTCCGGCAGATTCTCAATATCGGTGGTAGCTTCCACGCGCATAACCGGAAAGGTCGCAAGCAGATAACTTGCTAACAAGCTTTGTGCTTCCGTGCCGTAACCCTTGCCACGCTGCTCTTGCATCAAGGTGATACCGATGTTATAAACCCGGCTGCCGTCGTTTGGTCCGTAAGCTTCCATATGATAGCTGACCATCCCGACCACCGTACCATCTGGTGTTACCACCACCAACCGCCCCCGTTGGTAATGCAGGAAACCATCTTCTTCAAAAGAATGCTCCACTATTTCAGGAGAACGCAGCCCGAAGAAATTGAACTCGCTGCTATAGGAAAGGTCATTTGTCAAAGCGGCGAATTGTCGCACATCTTCACGGTTATAGGGGCGCAAATTGATTTTTTCGCCAATAATCATTTTCTACCTATCTTTGGCTTCACTCACGGCGGATAGTGCGGCGAATTATCCAACGTTCATAAAAATAATCATAAGTTTCACTCATACCGTTTGATAGAATGGGACTGGAAAAACCGTTATCGAGCGGACTGAGCGAGCGCACCACCTCACCGGGAGACATCCGCTCTAGCTTACGCTTTTTGTCCTGCTTCATCGCCTGATCAATAATCTCGGCAGCAACACTGAGCGCAACTACCATCGCGCCCTTTGCCAGCTTCTGCCCGGTTTCACTGGAAAGCAACTCACCTGCCTTTGCTAGGTACATAGGCAATTTGCGGGCGGTGGCTTTGACGGGCAAGTGCGACTCTAACACCTCAAGGGCGGTGACAGTTGTTTCGCTGAACTGACCTTCTTCCGCTAATGTCGCCCCACATTTTCGGCAAAAAGCATCGGTTTCATCGCAAACAAACTGGCATTTATGGCAATACATAGTTACTTCTCCATAAAATTTTTGAGAAAGCGGCGCAATTTTTTGTCAGCAAACAGCGTTGGGATTACGCCGGGTCAAGTGGTAGTCAGCGCTCCTGTTGCATTTGCAAAACGGCAGGCTTCTCCGATACCTGCGTGAAGTTATTATAATCCAAATTGTCCAATCCGGCAGCAATCATAAGTGCTATCGCCATAGTTATTACAAAGACCCTAATTCAAACCTAGTTTTTGTAGAATTTTCACTCTGCAATGCATAGTAAACCAACGTGGGCGTGGTCACATATCACGCCTTTACCCAAACCCTTTTGCGAACCTTTTTGTAAGATGATGCAAATACCATACTTGCACTTGTCTATAGTTTGCCTCAATCTTTAGCTTTTGGTACAATATGGCTATTGAAAAATCGAATAATAGGCAGTTGGTTTCCTGAAAATCACACAATATTCTTATATTTGCTAATGTATTTTCGCCCCAACAAACTTCAGGTCCCATTGTTATAGCGGTAAACTGCATCTAGATTTATAGATATTTTATTAAATACTAACATCTAGTGAAATTAACACATGTTAAGGGCAGATTTAGGTTGTCTATTACTATTTTTCTAATAGGGTGCGCTTGATTTCGGTAATGTTGGGTTCAGATAAACATTGTATAAATGTAAATAATTGATATACTAATAAAAGCAGTTCTATAAAAATCCTGATACAGGTTTGTATTACTTTCTTTCCAAGAGATAAAAAATTTACAAACCGTTACATATATGCAAATTCAAACAATAATTTAGGGAAATTTTAGGTTCAAGTTGTAGTATAATTACTATATGCTCTTATAAAATTAACGAGTAAATGATTATTGACAATATTATTGTCACATATAAGCACAGAATGGGTTGTAGAACTAAAGGGAAAGCGATAGCTCTTGAAAGAAATCGGTTTGTGGTCAGCAAAATTGATTTTGTGTTTCAAAAGCCACCTCTTATTCAATTTCCTTTTCTCTACTTTTCATCGCAATTCTAAGGGATTATCTGGAGAGTTACCAAGCTATGTCTGTGGATGAATTAGAGCAACCAATATTGGGGAAATACAGGGTAATAAGCTCTATTACCGCTGAATCTTCAGTTTTTACGTATATTGCTAATTCGAATATTAAAACAGTATTTGTAAGAGCTATTTCGGCTACCCACCCGGATTTTAACCCTGCTTATCTGGTCGCTTGCCTACGTGAGTTTGAAATCAGTAACCAACTTGCAGGTAACACCGGTCTTGTTTCGGTGCTGGAATACGGTTCTAGTGATGATACGCATTATTTTATCTACGAATTTATTGAAGGCGGTAGCCTCCACGAACAAATAGCTATCTCCCGCAATAGACCCCTCAATAACCAGACAATTGGCGCTGTCGGTAGGGATGTATGTAATGCGCTGGAAGTTTTGCATTCAAACGGGCTGTTTCATGGAGATTTGAATCCAAAAAATATTTTATATAACAAATCAAAACAAGCTTTCCTAAAAAGCTATGGCACCAGCGCTATCGCAGCAGAAGATGAGGACAAACTCGGCTGTGATATTTATGCTTTGGGCGCAATACTTTATAAAATGGCAACCTGTCAGCAATATCGTCCCGGAAAATCCCAACCTGCGCTTTTGCTCAACCGTAACCTAACCCCCGCCTTGAGTACCATAATCTCGGCTACCCTAAACGAATTCGGCGAAAAGCGTTATTATAATCTTGCCCTCCTGCAAGAGCATTTTGGGTTGGCTATAGACCCAGATATTAGCCCTGAACATCTTCTTGAGCAATTGGTTAAACCTGCCCTTCCTGAGATTGTTTTAGAACCCCTCGCGCCTGAAATTGAAGAATCGTCAGCAGAAGAAGTTGTAGAGCCTGAGCTAGAAGCGGAAGTAGAATCGTCAGCAGAAGAAGTTGTAGAGCTTGAGCTAGAAGCGGAAATAGAATCGTCAGCAGAAGAAGTTGTAGAGCTTGAGCTAGAAGCGGAAATAGAATCGGCGGCAGAAGAAGTTGTAGAGCCTGAGCTAGAAGCGGAAGTAGAATCGGCGGCAGAAGAAGTTGTAGAGCTTGAGCTAGAAGCGGAAGTAGAAGCGGCGGAAGAAG